>JAFGRS010000888.1 GCA_016935045.1 Lentisphaeria bacterium
ACCAGAGGTCCCCGTCCTCCACCGGCCGGGCGTAGCGGAGGGCGACAACCAGCAGCAGGACGACGCCGAAGACGAAAGGGACGGCCCGGGGCCACTGGGGTGCCGCCGCGGGCGGGGGTGCGTCGGCGGCAGGGGCTGTTGCCGTGTCCGTCACCGGGTTCCTCTCCCCTGCCCATGGAAGGCAGCCACGAGGGTACGGACGACGTCCTCCTGCTCCGCCGCGGTCAGGGCGGGGTACAGGGGCAGCCGGAGGATCCGCCGTGCCACACTCTCGGTGACCGGGCACATCCCCTGGCGGCAGCCGAGGCGCTGTCCGATCCCGGAGAGGTGCAGGGGTTCGTAGTGGGTGACGGCCTTGATGCCGTGTGCCGTCATGTAGCTTCTGGCCTGCTCCCGGCACGCCTCGTCGGGGAAGAGAACATGGAACAGGTGGTACGCGGGCCGGCAGTCCTCCGGGACGGTGGGCAATTGGAGGCCGAGGGCCGCGGCCGGCCCCTCGAGGAGTTCCCGGTAGGTCTCGAAGGCCCTGCGCCGGGCCGCCTGGATCCGTTCCCGGGCTTCGAGCTGACCGTAGAGGAAGGCGGCAAGGATGTCGCTGGGCAGGTAGCTCGACCCGAGATCCACCCAGGTGTACCGGTCCACCTCGCCGCGGAAGAAGCGGCTGCGGTCGGTCCCCTTCTCGCGCAGGATCTCCGCCCTCTCGGTGTGGGATGGGTCGTTGACCACCAGGGCGCCGCCTTCGCCGCAGGTCAGGTTCTTGGACTCGTGGAAACTCAGGGTCGCCAGGCAGCCCAGGGTCCCCAGGGGCCGGCCGCGCCAACTGCCGAAGAGCCCGTGGGCATTGTCCTCGATCAGGTGCAGGCCATGCCTGGCGGCCACTTCCCCGAGGACCTGCATCTCACAGGCAACGCCGGCATAGTGCACCGCGACGATGGCGCGGGTGCGTTCGCCGAGCAACTCGGGAAGGCGGCGTTCGTCGAGATTCAGGGTGTCGGGGCGGATGTCGCAGAAGACCGGTCGGGCGCCGCGCAGCAGGAAGGCCGCGCCGGTGGAGGGGAAGGTGAAGGAGGGCAGGATCACCTCGTCCCCGGGGCGGATGTCCAGCAGCAGGGCACACATCTCGAGGGCGTGGGTGCAGGAGGTCGTCAGCAGGACCCGCGGGGCGCCCAGCAGCTGCTCGAGCAATGCATGGCAACGCCGCGTGAACGGTCCGTCGCCGGAGATGTGATCCGAGCGCACGGCTTCCGCCACGTATTCCAGTTCGTTCCCGGCTGCCGTGACCCGGTTGAATGGGATGCGGGATGCCATGGTGCTCCGAGTCGGTACGGTGTTGCTCTCCAGGGGTCCGGGGGCTTACCGTGTTCCCGTTGCGGGCGACGTCAAGGCGAAGACGATCAGGCCGACCACAATCAGGATGCAGCCCGCGACCTTGCGCCGGTCGATGGCTTCGCCGAAGGCAAACCGCGACCCCGCCGCCACGAAGACGTAGTTGAGGGCCGTGGTGGCGTAGTAGAAGGAGAAATCCACGCTGCCAAGGGCCCAGATCACCAGAAGGGGACAGGCCGCGAACAGGGCCACCGCCCCCACAAACCGACGGTCTCCCAGACGACCGGAAAACGACGGCGTCGCCAGGGCCGAACGCTTGAGCAATACCTGCGCCACCGCCGTCAGCAGCGCGACGCAGACCAGGACGCCAACCGCCAGGGACCTCGATATCCCGTTCAGGAACATGCGGCGGCGCTCCTCTCCCGACCCGGGTCCCGCCGATGCGGAGAGGACGCTATGAGAACCACACCCGCCATGATCGTGGCCAGCCCCGCGACCCGACAGGCGCTGAGGCGTTCGCCAAACAGCCACCGTCCCGCCAGAGCCGAAAACAGGTAGTTCAGCGCCAGCAGGGGGTAGACGAACGAGAGCTGCCAGCGCCGCCCCAGGTACAGCCAGAGACAGAGACGCACCGCATAGCTGCCGACCACCACCCCCACCAGCAGGCAGATCAGTCCCCACCGTCCCGGCGACAGGGCAATGAACTTGCCGCTGACACCCGCGGCGAGATTCAGCAGCAGCAACGCGGCCACCGCCCCGCACAGCGCCGGGATGGGAGCCGTGGTCCCGGGAGCTTCAGCGGCAGCCATAGCCGTCTCCATCGCGCAGCCGCAGCAGGCGCCGGAACTCCCTGGACGGCATGACCGCTCGCCCGTTGGCCTCGGCAAGGGTGTGAATGCGGCGCAGCAGATCCGCATTGGTGGCGAGCCGCGTGCGCGCGCTGTCGTACCAGATGTTGTCCTCGAGACCCACGCGGACCCCCCCGCCGCAGGCGATGGCGATGGAGTTCATGACCACCTGCGCATCGCCCACCCCGGCAAACGCCCACAGGCAGTCTTCGGGCAGGTCGCGCAGCATCACTCCCGCATGGAGCAGGTCTGCCTGGGCACAGGCGATGTTGCCGAAGAGCAGGTTCATGTAGTGGGGCGGCGTGAGCATGCCCTTGCGGATCAGGTACTTGGCGTAGTTGATCATACCCGCGTCGAAGGCCTCCAGTTCGGGCTTGATGCCGCGCGCAGCCATGGCCGCCGCCAGGCGCTGAACCATGTCCGGCGCGTTGATGCTGGCCTGATGGTTGAAGTTCAGGGAACTGAGGGTCAGACTCGCCATGTCAGGTTTCAGGCTGCCGTCCAGCGACAGCGGCTCCGCGCGCCGCTCGAACTCCGTGAAATGCCTGCCGCTCAGACTGACTCCCAGGACCAGCTCCGGCGCCTGCCGGCGGATCCCCTCGATGATCGCCGCATACACCGCCGCGCTCTGCGTGGGACGCTCCGTTTCGGCATCCCGCGCATGCAGGTGAACAAGGGTGATGCCGATCTCGCGGGCCGCCAGCACATCGTCGACGATCTCGGCCGCCGAGAGCGGTACATGCGGCGTCATCTCCCGGGTCGGGATCATCCCCGTGGGAGTGAAGTTGATGATCAGGTCGTGCCGCAACTCCATGTCCATGTCATTCCTTCCCGCACACCCACCTGTCCAGGCGGCGCCGCCACGCGTATGCGAGTTCCGCCGTCGGGCGCCTCGCCCCGGTTCAGCCGGGCAGAAGCCGGCAGTGTGCAACCGTCAACACTCCGCCTCAGACCGACCGGGACGAGCCCGGTGGAGGCGTTTTTGCGCTCAGGAGCAACCGCCAGGCCTTTGCGGACAGGGGCTAGTCAAGCACGGTCACGCCCGCGTCGCCGACCTCCCGCACCCGGCGCGCAGGATGCCCCATGTAGACCCCGCCCGGTTCCGTCCCCCGGGCAACCAGCGAGCCGGCCGCAATCAGGTTCTCCGGCGCGATCCCCGTGCCGGGCAGTACCGTGACCCCGAGCCCGAAAAACGTCAGGGCGCCGATCCGGCAGCGGCTGCCGACGGTGGCGCCGGAGGTGATGAAGGCGTGGTCCTCGACGACGCTCTCGTGCCCGATGTACAACTGGGGGCGAAGGACCGTGTTGTCGCCGAGCCGGCACCTGGGGCCGACGTATACCATGTCGAACAGGATGTTGTTCTCGCCCAGGGCGAGGTCCGGAAAGACGCGGGCCGTGCGGGCGATGTAGTTGGGCATGCGGTATCCCCTGGCCCTGGCCTTGAGGAACATCTCCCTGCGCAGGCGCATGCTGCGGTATCCGACCGTGACCAGCATCCCGTACCGGTCCGGCGGGAAGGCCTCCTCGACGCTCTCGAAGGGCACAAGGGGCAGGCCGTGGAAGCGGCTGTCGCGGACAAACGCGGCGTCGGCAGTGACCCCGCATACCCGGAAACGGGAGTCTCCCGCCATGACGGCCAACAGCAGTTCGGCGAGTTTGCCGTTGCCATAGAGGACGATGGTGCGGGTCTCGGGGCTGGTCATGGTCTGCCCTCGGGATCGGTCATCCCGGCGCGCCGTACGGACGGGGCCTCGGGCGGGAACGCCTGTCGCGCCGTGTCGTGTTTGCCGAAACTCAGCATGTACGAGGGGCTGTTCGGACCTTCGCAGAAGAGGAGGTCCAGGATGGAAACGCAGTGTTCGAAGGGGGGATGGAGCTGACGGTACTCGGGGTACCCCGCGTAGCTCATCCAGCGCACCCGGATCCCCGCGGCCGCAAAGCGCGCTTCGTCCAGATAGCTCTTCGCCGCCGGACCGGACAGGTACTCGTCCGCCCCCGCCTGTTGGCAGAGATGCAGCAGACGCTCCGTACGCTCCCCCCGCACCTCGTAGTCCCAGGACCAGCGCACCAGCGTGCGAATGCCGAGAATCCCCGCCACCGCGGCCAGGAATGCCGCGTTGATCCGACTGAGGGACTCCTCCTCCGATCCCAGGTACAGCGGCTCGAACACGCTACGGTACTGGTGGAAGTAGGGAGCGCGGGCGTAGCTCCGACGCAGGCACTCCCAGTGGCGCCGGCGCCAGCGGGGGTCCGTGCTGCGGGTGTCACGAATGCGCTGGGAACGCCCCAGGTGGCGCACGGGGATGGTGAGCCAGCGCAGGCCCTGGGGCGTCTTCACGCGGTTGCGGTTGCGCCAGTCCCGGACCGTGTACTGCGCGTCGTCGTAGAGGATGAACTCGTCCACCGAATGCAGGATGTCGAAATACCCCTTCCAGGGAATGTAGGCGGACTGCAGGATGGCCACACGCTTCATCCCTCCCCGTCTCCCGTGCTCCCGGCCCGCTCCAATCCCGCCCCGGCGCCGCTGCCCGAACAGGGCGGCCCGGTCTGCTCCCGCACCACAAAACGGGGGGCGCCGCGGACTTCCCGGAGAATCCGGATCATGTACTCCCCGAACACACCCAGCGCAAGAAGGGTCACCCCCGCCAGAAACGGCTGCAGCACGGCCAGCGTCGTCCAGCCGGGCACGGAGATGCGATCGTTGCAGTAACGCCACAGAACCACGGCAATGTGGAGAAAGCTGCCGGCGCACAGAACCAGCCCACAGACGGACACCGCCTTCAGAGGCAGGGTGCTCGAACCGCAGATGTTGTCAAAGGCCAGGCGGAATTGGCGCGCCAGGGTGTAGTTGGAGCGGCCCGCGTGGCGTGCGGCGTGGGCAACCGGCACGCTCACCATGCGGCGTGTTGTCTGGCAGATCAGGGAGGTGAGGGAAGGGGTCCGCGTGGGGTGCTCGAGGATGGCCTCGACAAGGGGGCGACTCAGGGCGCGGAAGCTGCTCGGTTGCACGCCCTTCGGAAGGCCGAAGGCGAGAGCGTGCAGGGCCCGCACGGCACGGGACCCGAGGCGCCGGTACAGGCGGTGATGACGCTCCGGGAAGTGCCCGAACACACAGTCGGGAGCGGGCCCCTCGCGCAGCGGCCGGAGCAGGGCGGCAATCTGCTCGGGAGGGTGCTGCAGGTCGTCGTCCATGGTGACCACGATCGCGCCACGGCTCTGCGCCAGGCCGCATAGGGTGGCCGCAATCTGCCCCCGGTTGCGCATCAGGCGCAGGGCCCGGCAGAACGGATACGCGGGAAGCTCCCGCCGGATCACCTCCCAGGTGTCGTCGGGCGAATCGTCGTCCACGAGGATGAGTTCGTACGTCCCGCACAGCAGGGGAAGCTGTGCCGCCAGCCGGCGGAGAAGCTCGGGAACGCAGTCCCGTGAACGATACACGGGAACTACGACCGATAGCTCCACGGCGGGTGTGCCCATGAACTCAACCCTGTTGCGCCCACGCACTGCAGATCGCACCGTCAGCCAACATAGCCGCCCGCGCCGCCGCGGGCAATGGTCCCCCGGGGGGCTACTGCGGGGGCATCCGCATGGGGTCGCCACGCCCGATGGTCACGGCGAAGGAGAGCCGGTGCGCCGCGCCGGGGATGGGGACGGGTGCGCCGGCGTACCAGGCCAGAAAGAACGCCTTGCCGTGGATGATGACATTCTGCAGGTCCCGGGGGTTCTCGCAACGGATGTCGTGTACGAGGATTCCCTCGCCCGGGCCGGTCAGGAAGCCGACCCGGGGGGTCTCGGGGTGGATCCAGAGCCTGCCCGCTTCGTAGTCACGGTTCCGGCCGTCGCCGACGTCCTGCCGCAGGATCCCGTCCACGGTGTGCACGGCCCATTCCGACATGGCCGGGATGACGAAACAAACGGCCAGAAAGGCGCTGGTTTCTGCTTGCGCTACGGGAGGGGTGAGTTCGCAGGTGAGGTGCAGCGTCGCCGAGTCATCGGCCTGGACCGTGACGGCATAGGGAATGAGCCTGTGCCCCGCCGCCGGGTCTCCCCGCAGCACGCCGCGGCTGACTACGGTCACCGTCCCGGGGCCCCGGACAATGCTCACCTCGGGTTCGGTTTCGTTGCGGGTGCCGACATGGCCCCGCTCCGGGTAAAGCCCGAAATCGGTGTACAGGCGGAGATCCGACAGGAGGGGAGCACCGCCCTCGGAACACGTCAGGGAGATCGGCATTCCGCCCTGGGAGCGGTCGAACACCACGGCCAGGCGGGGATTGCGGAGTTCGAGCCGCTGGCCCTCGTCCCGTACCTCGACGGCAGTGCCCGCCGCGGCGAGAGCAAGAGCCAGGACGGCCGGCCTCAGGGCCTGTTTCCGGGAGTGTTTCATGGCGCCGCCAACTCCACCTCAAAGACGACTTCCTGCCAGAGGGGGCGGATGTCCGTTGTCTGCCCGTCCAGAAACGCGGCGAAGAGTGTGACACCCTCGCGGCCCGAGTCGTGCAGGAAGAGGTTCTGCAGAGCGCCGGGCACACCCTGGAGCGCGCGGAAGCGCAGCACCTGCCCGTCGTCGCAGACCATCTCCACCACGATCCCTGCCGCCGCAGAGTGTTCCGCGGACTGCCACACCCGCCCGCGGGCCCGCTCGGGACTGACCTCGCCCGCCCACTCGCCGCCGGAGCCCCGCACCCGCCACCCACGCACCCCCGGTACCGAAACCGCCTGCGCCAGAAACGCGCCGGCGTCGGATCGTATCAGCATCGGGCGAACCCGGCAGCGCACCTGGATCGCGTCCCCGGCGTCGAGGGCGTACTCCTGTTCGACCTGGACCCGCGGCGAGGCCACGTTGGCCCAGCCCCAGTGCGAGTGGCGCAGAAAGCTGCTGAAACGAAGCACCCATCCATGATCGCCCGCCAGCAGCGCCAGGTTCGGCTCGAAATCGTGACGCGTGGATCCCTGGGTGGGGGTTTCCTCGCCGGTGCTGTTGGGGACCGACCCGTAGATGCCGCGATCCGAGTAGACCCACGAGCGCAACGGAATCGGCCCGAAGCCCGGTTGCTGCAGGCTCAGAAGCCCCCCGCCACAGCCCCGGGCCAGGGCCAGCGTCCGACGGGCGCCCTCGATGCGGTAGCGGCTGCCGTCGGCGTGCAGCGACCAGGCGCCGCGGCGCGGGGGCCCCCGGTTCGCGTCCGGGCGCGATCCCGGCCGCAGTACGAACCGCGTGCGCAGAGGGGCATCGACCGGGGCCGTCCCCTTTCCGTCGAGCCAGGCCAGGGTCAGGGCCAGTCCCGCAGGGCCGGATGCGCTGCGTTCCCGCAGATAGGCGTTCTCGAGACCCTCGAGCAGCGGCGGCAGCTCGGCGGCGATCCATCCCGCCGCGGTCTCCACCTCGAGCGTTTCACGGCGCGGGTCGGGAGGGAAGAGGGCCCCCTCCCAGAGGAAACCGCTGCGGTGCCAGTAGCGCTGGCCGGTCATGCCGTCGCCGCCGGGGTACATCGCCTCGAAGGTGTCCTCGAGCGTCCCTTCGAGGGTGTGGACCCGCCAGTGCCGTGCCTCGTCGAAGGCCAGCTCGAGGCCGAGTTCACCCAGCACAGGGCCGGAAACGCCGCCGGCGGCAAGGGTGATCTCCGCTTCGATGGCGCCGTCCCGGTGCAGCCGGTAAAGGGTCGTCCAGTCCAGGCGGATGTCCGGGCCGCGCTCGATCCGGCCCGTGAAACGGACCTCCGGAGCGTCCGCCGTTCCGCCCGGGACGGGGGTGGCCCTGGCCACGGCCGCGAAGTCGAGACGTGACCCCGGCCAGACCTTGCGGCGGCCCTCGGTGATGGCCATCGCCTTCAGTAGCCCGCGCCCCGACCGGGCCGCATCCAGGGCGAGGATCCTGCCGTCCCGGAATACCGCCCGCCAGAGTCCGTTCTCGGCGACCGCATCCTGCCCCCGCAGGGCCAGCGTCCAGGGGCCGGGAGAAGGAGAAACCGCGGCGGCAGAACCAGCCGCCGACGCCGATGGCGGCCCCGGCCGGAAAAGGAACACCTTGGTGCCATAGGCGGGCAGGGACACCGCCAACGGAAACCACTCCCCGAGCCCCCGTTGCCCGAGGGGCGTTCCCTCATAGACTTCGGTGCATCCGTAGACCGCGGCGGCGTCCTCCATGCCCAACGCGTCCAGGGGTACGGACAGGCGGGCCCCGCAGGGCGCGCCGCGCAGGTTGATCGCCGCTACCGCAAACCCCGGACCGGCCACGCGCAGAACCGTGAATACGGCAGGCTCGGAGGCAACCGCCGGGTAGAAAGCCCGTCCCCGGCGGAACTCGTCGAACTGCTGCCGGATGCGAAACAAGCGCTCGAGGTGCGGCCCGAAGCCGAGATCCTGCTCGTGAAACACAAACGCCAAACCCGGCACCAGGCTGCACACGGAGAGCAGGGCGCGCTCGTGCCCCGGACCGTAACGGTACACGGAACGGTACTGATCGTGGTTCTCGAGGAAGCGCAGCAGGCCGAATTCGGCGCCCGCGGGGAGGGCAGCCTGCTGACGCTCGAACC
Organism: Lentisphaeria bacterium; assembly: GCA_016935045.1. Taxonomy (GTDB): domain Bacteria; phylum Verrucomicrobiota; class Lentisphaeria; order Oligosphaerales; family JAFGRS01; genus JAFGRS01. The sequence continues at coordinate 8,708 of JAFGRS010000888.1, forward strand.
AACGCATGGCGTGCGGCGCCCATGCGCCGGGATCCATGTCGGGCAGCCCATGCAGAACCGCGTGCTGGGTCGCCCAGTCATAGATGAAATCGCATTGCCCCAACTGCAGGGCCGATCCCGTTTCCCCCAGCAGGGCCCCGTCGGGCCGGACGGCCAGGAGACGCTCCCGCGTCCGCCGCAGCAGGCCCGCGGCGCCATAGGGTCCGGACTGGGACGGCCGCAGGCCGGGACAGGGACGCCGGTTGTCGGGCGATCCGGCGGCGCAATCCACCCGCCAGCCGTCCACACCGCAACGGCGCACATAGAACGTCGCGATGTCGGCGACCTCCTCCTGCCAACCCGGATTCGCGTAGTCGCAGCACAGGCACCCCCACCAGTACTTGAGGGCCCCGTCCGCCTCCCGGGATACCCACTCGGGGTGCGCCTCGAGGATCGCCTCGCCGTCGGGAGACTTCTCCCGCGGACCGTGGGGGATCAGGTCCAGCCAGATGCGCATGCCTCGCCGGTGTGCGTCGTCGCAGAGCGCCGCGAGATCGTCCAGGGTGCCCAGGCCCGGCTCGATGTCCCGGTGACGCGTGGGACCGTAACTGCCCTGGTTGATGGGGTTCAGCCAGACGGCGTCGAACCCCAGCCGCTGCAGACGCGGCAGGAGCACGCGCTGGAAGGGAACCAAGCCCCCCAGGTCCGTCGACCCGCTGCCGGTGCTGCCGCCGACCCAGAGCGAATACAGGGCGGCGCCGGCCGTCCATTCGGGCCGCTCGAGCGGACGAAAACCCGCCAACTCCCACGACCTGCCGACACCCCCGAGGGCGGCTGCCGCACTGCCCTCCGTGAGTACCCACACCTGGTCGCCGAGACGAAGGTCCCCGCCGGCCGCCAGGGTGTCGCGAAGGGTGATCTCCCCGTGAACGTCCACCCGTCCGTTGCCCTCCATGACCACCGTGCCGCTCCAGTCATCCTCGGTGAAGACCCCCAGGCACAGGCCCAGGTCGGCGCGGGGGTTCCAGAGGACGGCCGCGGGAGGGACGGCGGCCGACATGTGGGCGGAACGGCGCCGGCCCGGGCGCAGGTCAGGAAAAGACACGTCCTCGGGCGGCCAGAAGGACGGCATCGTGTAGACGCAGTCTCCCGGCTCCCCGATGCACACCCCCGGGGCACTGAAGCGGACACAGGTGACGGCGGCAGCGTCCGCCGCCGTCCGCCGCCACAGGACGCGGCGCCGCAGCCAGCCCCCGTCCCCCTCGGGCAGATCGTACTCCATGACGGCCTCCCAGCCCGGGATCGCTCCGGTCAGACGGAGGGTCCGGAACCCTTCCCTCGCGACCGTCTCGTGAGACAGGACGCGGAACCCGGCGCCTCCCCCGGCGTCGGACACGGCGTCCCGGGGTCCCACCACGACGTTTCCCGCGATGCCGCCCTCGCCGCCGCCGAGGGAGAGCGTGGCGGGGGACGATGGGGGCTTGGCGGCATCCGCGGCCTGCCAGCGTCCCCCCACCTGGATGTCCACCGGCGCCATCGGGCCGCCCAGCAGACGCACGCGCTCGCCGGCCCGGTTGACCGCCCGGGCTTCGAGAAGGGCCCCGGATTCGGCGTCAAGGAGCACCTCGAAGCGCCGGTTGCCGAAGGAAATCTCGGCAGCCCCCAGCGTCGAGACACAGACAATCGCGAGAGTGACCAGTGCGTTGGATGCTGCGGGTCGCATGGGTCCTCCTTGTGATCCGCGAACCCCGCCTGCGCCAGACGCGCCCATGCATGCCGTCGCCGATCCCGTAGGGCCCGCGCGGGAATAGCTTCCCATTTTGCTGCAGCCGATCCCGGTTCCTGGCAAGGCGTGAGCGCAGCGGGCGTACCCGCAGTGGTACGTCCCGAGCGAGCAACGCCGCCAGGGAGCAGGAGCGGCGCAGCCCTTCGGGGCGCGGCGGCGCACGGCCATC
>JAFGRS010000889.1 GCA_016935045.1 Lentisphaeria bacterium
CCAGCGGAATCTGCTCGTTGGCGTAGGCTTCGGCCTGGCTGACCACGGCGTCCTTCTGCTCCAGCGCGTCCACCACGCGACGGAAGGCATCCACCACCTCAAGCGGAGGATGCACATCCTGCAGGTGGATGGCCACCGGAATCACCCCGGTCTCGCAGGGCGCCAGAATCCGCGCCAGCACGGCACCCGCCTCCCGTTCCACCTCGGCCCGGGACAGCGTCAGCACCGCGCGCAGGGGCTGTCGGGAGACCACCTCCCGCAGGGCGCTCTCGGCAGCCGTCCGCAGCACCGCGTCGAGGTCGGCCGCGGCGCACAGGACACGTACGGGATCCACGATGCGGAAGTGCGCCACCGCCGCCACCTCCAGGAAGCTGTGGTCGCCGCAGGTCATCAAGGCCTCCTCGGGGACCATGTCGTAGCGGCCGCCGCGGTGCTGGATGTTCCATTCGTACGCGGGGGGCGACCCGGCCTGTTCTCCCGCGGTCGTGCGGAAGCCGACCTCCACCCGGAGCCAACGGCCGGCTCGCACCCGATCCAACCGCGTGACGGGCCACGGCAGGCGGTAGTGCAGGCCCGGCCCCGACAGCGGCGTCCGGACCCTCCCGAAACGGCGCACGATCCCTACGCCGTCCGGGCCCACCCGAAACACACCGCTGCACAGGTACACCGCCACGCCGCAGGCCAGTACCGGACGCCGCGCCGACCAGACCGCAACCCCCACCTGACGGACCCGGCGGCGCAGATCGCCACCCACTTCCTCCGGACGCCACAGCAGGCGCAGCGAATTCAGCACCACCAGCAGGGAACTGACCTGGTGCAGTACCGCCGCGGCCACCGGACCGACCCAGCCCAGCCCCGCGGCCATCACCGCCAGGACGTTGACCCCACCCGCGAACACCATCGCGTTCTGCCGGATCGTGCGCAGAACACGGCGCGAAAACAGCACCGCCTCGGGGAGCTTCCGCAGCGGCCTGTCCCCCAACACCACAAGATCCGCCGCCGCAACCGCCGCGTCCGCGGCCAGATCGGTGACCGCCACCCCAACGTCCGCCAGGGCCAGGGCGGCAGCATCATTCACCCCGTCCCCCACCATCAGCACCGGACCGGACGCCGCGCCGGCCTCCCGCACGATCCGGGCTTTGTCCTCGGGCAGAAGCCCCGAACGCACATCCCCGGCCGCCAGTCCCAGGTCACGGCCCAGCGCCGCGGCCGCCCCGGCGCTGTCTCCGGTCAGCATGCCCACGCCTCCCGGGAAGAGCCGGCGCAACGCCGTCACCACCTCCCGGGCCTCGCCCCGCACCTCGTCACGCACGCCAATCAACCCCAGGCACGAACCGGCAGCGCCCACAAAGGCAACCAGCATGCCTTCCGTCCGCAGGGACTCGGCCCGGGCCTCGAACCCGGCGGGCACAACCATCCCCTCCGCCGCCAGCAGGGCCGCCGAACCCACGCAGACCCGATCCCCTCCCACCGTCCCGCAGATCCCGCGACCGGGCGCCGACCGTACCCCGACGGCCCCCGCATACTCCAGACCCCGACGCCCTGCCTCCGCCACGATCGCGCGGCCCAGGGGATGCTCCGAATCCAGCTCCACCCCCGCCGCCGCCGCCAGCACGGTATCCGCCGAAACGCCGGCCGCCGGGGAGACGGTATGGAGCCGGAGCCGCGCCCACGTCAGCGTTCCGGTCTTGTCCAGGAGGACCGAACGGCAGCGCCCGAGGGTCTCCAGGGCCGCCCCGCCCTTGACCAGGATCCCGCGCCGCGCCAGGCGCCCGATCCCGGCCGAGATCGCGGTCGGCGTCGCCAGCACCAGGGCGCAGGGACAGGCGACCACCAGCACCGCCACCGCCCGAACCAGCTCCCCGGACCAGAAGTAGGTGAGCGCCGCGCAGGCCAGCACCACCGGCAGGAAGTACGCCGCATACCGGTCCGCAAGACGCTGCGTCGGTGCGCGGGTGTGCTCGGCCTCCTCGATCAGGTGCAGCATCCGGCCGAAGGCCGTGTCCGGACCCACGGCTTCGGTGACGATACGGAGCACCCCGTGACCGTTCAGCGCCCCGGCCAGCGCCCGGCAGCCCGGGCGCACCTCGACCGGCAGAGACTCCCCCGTCAGAGCACTGTGGTCCGCGGTCGACTCCCCCTCCTCGACGCGGCCGTCCACGGGGATCCGTTCCCCCGGCGCCACGAGGACCACGTCACCGGCAGCAAGGGCGGCGATCGGGACCCGCTCCCGCTGCGCACCCCGCAGACGCGTCGCCTGACGCGGCGTCAACGCCAGCAGTGACCGCACCGCAGTGCGCGTCCGGCCCACCGCATACCCCTCCAGAACCCCGCCCAGCAGCAGAATCAGAATCACCTCGGCCGCGACCATGTACTCCCCGATCCCGATCGCCGCCGCCGCCGCCAGGCATACCGCCAGATCCGCCGACAACCGCAGACGCCGGAGATCCCGCAGGGCCGACAGCAATACCGGCAGGCTGCCGACGGCCGCGCCCACCGCCGCCAGGGGCAACCCGAACACCGTCGGCACCGCCCCCGTAGCCGACAGCAACATGCCGAGCCCGACAACACACGCCGGCAGCAGACCTGCCGGCAGGCCCTCGCCATCCAGGTTGTGATGGTGCCCGATTCCCATGCCCCCGCCGCCCGCTCAGGGATAGCCCAGCCACACGGGACTGCTCCAGGCAATCTCGCCGTCCTTCTGGATCACGCGGACGTAGTAGTAGCTGCGCCCGGCCATGGGCTCGATGTCCGTGAACCGGAAGGAGGTCTCGCGTCCCTCGGGCTGCCTGCTGTACACAAAGGCATTGCTCCGGCACACCTCCACCCGGTCGATGTCCCCGGGACAGCGAGCCCGCACGTCCACGGTCACCGGTTGCCCCTCGGATGCCCCGATCTTCTCGCCCATCATGTGGCCGTTGACGCGGACATCGAGGAAGATCCTCGCCGCCGTGGTCCCGAAGCAACGCCGGGCGCGCAGCCCCTCGAGGATGGCCGCGCGGGTCAGCTCCCGCGTGAACACACACGCCTTGCCGATGCCGCCGCCGTGATCCGGGCTGGCGATGACCCCGATGACGATATCCCGCGCCCACGCATCCTGGATGTACCAGCCTGCAGGGGTCGAATTCCCCGCCTCCCGGGGCGCACCCTTGTACTCGTAGGAACCGCGAACCTGGAAAACCTCCGCCACGGGCTGCGCCGCCTCGTCCACGAAGTCCCAGTCCGTGGGTACGTTCCCCGTGTCCGCAATCTGGTGCGGGATGCTGATGAAGCTGGCCTTCATCTGCCGCAGCTCATCCCACATCGCGGCCGGGGTCTGCCGCGTCCGGGCATTCCACCAGCGCGGGAAGTAGGCATCCTCGAGAATCAGGTTGCGGTGCCCGTAGAAACCGTAGGGATGCTTGTCGCTGTACTCCTCGAAGGTCGAGGTCCATTCCTCCCCCAGGAAGGTCACGAATCGGCCCGGATCGTGGTTCACCCGGGCCTGCTTCGCGGTGTACTGCCAGAGGTACGGGTTGATGTTGTAGCCGTGGTCCGTGGCGGCCGCGAAATCCAGGCCGTTGATGTCCCGCATGTGCTGGTAGCTCTCGTCAATGCTCTGGTCCCCCAGGCGGTTGCACTGGGAGACGTCCGTGTGTTCGTGCAGATCGCCGTACGCCAGCCGGTATGTCGTGCCTCCGTAGGTGACCGTCGGCGCCTCGTGGACCGCGTCCCCGTAGGCCTCCCGCAGGGGACCGGCCTCGTAGTCGGCCTCGGGCTCGACCAGCGGGGAAAGGGACGGCGCCGCCGCCGCGGCCACCAGGCCGGGATCGAGTTGCGCCAGGTACAGATCGCTGCCCGTCGCGGACGCCTCCTCGTAAGTCGAGTACTGATCCAGCGAGCGCATGTTCTGCACCAACACGGCCATAC
>JAFGRS010000890.1 GCA_016935045.1 Lentisphaeria bacterium
CGACGGGCGGGACACCCGTCGTACTACTTCACTCTCATGATCCATACGACGCTCATGTTGATGGGTCGAGTCTCGGTGTCGACTCTCGGGGCTTCCGGATCGGAGTCCTCAGCTTTGGTTGGGATGCCTGTGTGGCCCTGGAAGCTCCCCTTCGGGTGCGTGTGGGTCGCGCCACGTACGTAGTTGAGATCAGGGCAATTGGTCCTGGGGTCAACGTCGAAATTGTTGATTCCGATGCAGTAGTTTCCCGTGTCCGCGGACCACGTTGTGTAGGGGTGCTTGTGGTCGCCGGATGGGCCTATGTTGATCTCCCCAGGCAGGTGCCCGTGCTTCTGCATGGCGTCCGCCTCAAACGTCCCACTCGTCGTCCCGCCGCGCAGGAAGCGTCCCTGCCCGTTCAGATTGGGGATGGTCTGTCCGTCCAGGGGGGAGCCGCCATCGTCCAGGGTCTGGCCGTTGCACTCGACCCAGCCATCGGGAAGGGCCGGCATCCCCGGCAGGCTCTTGTGCCAGGGGATGATCGAGCCGATGGGGACAATGCCGAAGCCGGAAAAACCGTTCGACGCCGAAACGTGCCCGCTGACCTCGGCACCCGCGCTCGTGAGAGCCAGCGAATCGTGTTTGATATCGCCTGCCACGAAGGCAAAGGGCGCGCTCAGCATCTGCTGGCGGGCCATGGGCAGGTGGGTCCCTACCTTCACTTCAAGCCAGCACCCGTCCGGGAAACTGTTCCGGGCCAGTTCCTCCCCGATCTGCTTGCCCAGGATATCCTCTCCCAGTGTCACGTTGAAGCGACCGTCGACGAATTGCACCTGGGGCGCCTTCCCCGGATCGCCAATGTCTACGCCGTCGAAGATCTGGGGACCCCACACCGCGTCCCCCGACGTCTCGGCGTTGTAGACGGAGAACGTAAGCACGTACGCACCACTCAGGGGGGTTCCTTCTTCCGTGATGTAGCCCTGGTAGTTCATGCTGCCGGGGACGTTCTGACCACGAACGGCAACGGGAACCAGAGCTGCCATGGCCGCCGCCAGCAGCAGCACTTGGCGGGGGGAGGCGTGTCGTGACGCTCGACCGGCAAGGGACATCGACGTGGGGTCAGCGTTGGTCATGCTCAAATATCCATGCTTCTTCATATCCGGTATCCTTTCCCTTGGGGTACTGGACCTTGTTCTCCCGACCGCGTCACCGCTTTGCGCCGCCATTCAGGGCGGCCACGTGCGAGACCCGTTCCAGTCGGAACGTGCCCTTCACCGTGATGTCGGCTTTGTGTATCCCGTGGACCGTCTCCTCGTACCATCCGCCCACCTCTGTGTCCCACCACGTGGGGGGATTCTCGGGGTGCTCGGGATCGGTGTCACTGAAACGGAGGGTGATCGTGCGCTGGATGTCGAACGCCTCGGCCTTCGGGTTCTCGAAGCGGGCATCGAGGTTGTCATGATCCGGGTGGTATCTGTGCTTGAAGGGATTGACCGGATCATCGTGATCGAGGGTGAACGAACAGCCAAGCTCGGCAGGAAACTCCACGCTCGGGGCCTCGGGAAAGGCCCCGCTCAGATCCTGCGTGCTGGGGCGGCTCCCGCTCTCCGGATCGTAGGGGAACGCGTAGGCCGCCGTACTGATCCTCCGGCCCACCTCCTGCCCGTCCCGCAGGGCGGCGCCGGAATACTGCCCGAGCAGCGCGTCGTCGGTGATCAGGACGTGCCGACCCGGCTGGGTGACCACGCGCAGGCCGTCATTCACCGGGTCGGGGCCGTATTCGCCGACTTGGAACATGAGGGTGACCTGCTGCACGAGGCGGGCCTGGAGGGCCTCGTCCACGTGGAGGATGAGCCGGAGCTGAAACTCCCCCCCCTCGGGGATGTTGGCGGCATAGGGCTGCCCCGCGGGAGGATCGGGTTCGGGCGTCTGCCGGGCCGGATCGCTGACGTAGTCGACACTGACCGACCCCACCCAGAGGCCGACGCGCGGGTCCTCGGCTTCCAGACTCCCGTCGGGAGCCTTGCTGTAGCTGACCAGGCCCTCCGAAGACACCGGCAACCGGTAGGCCACCCCTTCCCCATCGGAGACTTCCAGGATCCCGGCATACACCACCCCCGATCGCGTCGTGGCGCCGGCAGGCGGCACGAAGGGAACCATGTCGGCACGACGGACCGCCAGACGCACGGGAAGCTCGCCGGCGGCCGGGACGGTCAGGGTCACCGCGTCCGCAAGGGCCGCCCAGCCGATCTGTTCCTCGTCGATGCGGTAGCGGGACAACGGCACGGGCCCCGCAAGGAAGGGAGACGCGTCGTCCGGAGGCGACTCCGAGGGCCCCGGGCGCAGGGTGACGGTCTTCGCTGCCGTGGCGTGGTTGCAGAGCACCAGTGTTGTCTCGGTCAGTTTCCGCCCGAAATCCAGGCCACCGCCCTGCCCGAACCTCAGGCTCAGGGGCGCCTCGTAGTCGGACGGGGTGGTGCAGTAGACCCAGACGGCCTCCGCGGCAGGGAGGGGCGTGGCCCCGGGATTGGAGACGGGCTCCCACGTCCCCGCTGCGCTCAGGCGATGCAGGCGATGGTCCCGGTGGGAAGCGGAAGGCGCGAAGAAGGCGTCGACTGCCGGTGGCGCCACGGCATCGACGGGCAGTCCGACCAGATTGAAGGAGTCCGGGACCCATTCGGGCGCACGCACGACGGGTCTCCCGGACAGCTCCCAGGGCACCTCCTGGGTTCCCCCGAGCTTGACCAGGTAGGAGCGGCCCCCGTGCACCGCGAACAGGTCCGTCGCGGCCGCCGCCCCGCTCCCCGCGGGGAAGTAGGTCAGCCAGTCGGCCTGGTCCGCGGAAAGTGCCTCGGCATCCTGGAGATAACGGACCGGAGAATAGCGCCGATTCCAGGCCCAGACGCTCTCCACCGGCATGCCGGCAAAGACCGCCTCGCAGGCGTTATCCACCGGCTGGACCTGAAGGAAGACCGCGTTCCAGCCCGGCCGAAGCGAAAGCTGTTGGCAGACCCATTGCGCGCTCCCGGGCACGGCCAAGGCAACGACCGCAACGAGTGTCGCGAAGATCCGGCTTCTCAGCCCTGTCATGGCTTGTCTCCTCCGCTGGCGGACGCCGCACCCGCCGCACTCGCAGTAGGCCGGCTGTCTCGGCCGGCGCAGTAGGCCGGCTGTCTCGACCGGCGCAGTACGTCGGCTGTCTCGGCCGACGATTCACACCTCTCGGCGGGCGGGACACCCGCCGTACTTTCGGCCATCCTTTTTCGGCGGGCGGGACACCCGCCGTACTTTCGACGGGCGGGACACCCGCCGTACTCGCAGTAGGCCGGCTGTCTCGGCCGGCGCAGTAGGGCGGTTGTCTCGACCGCCCAGTTCTCTTCGGCGGGCGGGACACCCGCCGTACTTTCGGC
>JAFGRS010000153.1 GCA_016935045.1 Lentisphaeria bacterium
TCCAGGGGGAACGGCTCCGCGGAGCGTCGCCCTCCAGGGGGAACGGCTCCGCGGAGCGTCGCCCTCCAGGGGGAACGGCTCCGCGGAGCGTCGCCCTCCCGTAGGCCGCACGGTCTCCGGGCGGCTGCGGTCAGTTCGTGGCTCCCCCCCCCAGATCCAGGCGCGAGATTTCTTTCCCGTCCGGTCCCAGGCGCAGGACGGTGACCAGTGCCTGCGTGCTGACTCCCTCGAAGGTGGTTGCCGCGGCGGGCCGGCCTTCGAGCATGGGGTCATGGCGGACGATGACGCGGTCGTGGCCGCCGTCGCGGCGCGCGATTTCGACGACGGTGGCGGGAACCGGTTCGGCGAGGCGGACCTGGCGGGCCGAGGCCACCGCGTCGGTGGCCAGGAAGGGATCGATCACGGCGGCGAAGACGACATCCCTGCCGGCGCGCCGCAGGATGGCCTGGTGGCGGTCTCCCGGCACCGTTCCGAGGTACACCCGGGTCGCTGCGGAGTCCGGCAGCACGGTGGCGTTGACGCGGTTTGCGGGGTGGGGGCGGGGGGCATCGCCGGCCGGGGTGTCGGCGTTGGCCGCCACGGCTTCGCGGGTCCAGGCGCCGGTCCAGGGTCCGGTGACCTCCCTGGGTGCGGCGGCCAGGATATGGCGGTAGCCGGGTGTGGTGGTTGCCATGGGTTTGAGGTCCGGTTCCGCGACATCGGCGAGGGCATCGAGGCGGCCGCGGAAGCAGAGCGGGTAGTCGACGGCATGTTCGGCCGGTCCCCAGGCCCGGAAGATGTCCACCAGGCAGCCGGGGAGTTGGATGACGGTGCGGTCGAGGGCGACCCCGGCGTAGGCGCCGGCGGTCTGGGCTCGGATGACCTTGGCGTCTCCCGCATCGGCGAAGCAGACCAGGCGTCCGGTGGTGGGGTTCTGGGCCTGTTCGTCGAGGCTGAGGGTCCAGTGTGCGATGGAGGGCCGTGTCCAGTTGGCGTGGCGTTCGTCCTCGTAGCGGAACGCCTGGGGTTCCCCGGCCAGTTCGTCGCCGTCGGCGAAGAGGATCAGGTTGAGCTTGTCGGGGTGGCCATGGACCCCGCCGTGGGGGCCGTAGTCCATGAGCAGAAAGGTGGGGCTGCCGGCATCCTGGCCCCGGAGGATGGCATAGCCCAGTTTGTCGAAGACGAGGGAACGCTGGTCCTGCACGGGCTCTTCGGGAAGGGTTCTGTAGATGAGAGTGGGGAAGTAGCACGCCGGGGAGTGGTGGAGTTGGCGGGGGGTGTTGTTGACGGTGCTGGCGTAGCGTGTGTCGCCGTAGCGCAGGTAGGCATAGTCGAAGGCCATGGCGGTCCAGCCGCTGCCCACGGGGGCGCGGCCCGAGTCGTTGATGCCGGGGCTGGTGGCGTCCGGGTAGGCGTAGGCGAATTCCGAGTCGAAGAGGTTCTTGAAGGCATTCTGTTTGTAGCTCCACAGGTCGATGCCCTTGCGGGCCAGGGCTTCGATCCCCCCCACCATGGCGTGGCGGGCGAACTGCTGGTAACCGATGGCGCCCTCGCCCCACATGCCGTCCTCCCCGATGCCGTTCTCGAGCATGTCCTTGAGTCCGGCGGCCCCAATGTCGATCCAGTCCCGGTCCCCGAGTACGGAGCCCCCGTGGATGAAGGCCATGTTGTAGAAGGCCGTCCAATTGCCCATGGCCCCGCCCCCGGGACGTCGGACGGCCGGATCCTTGCGCCAATTCGGGTTCTTGGCATTGCGGGCGGCCACGTCGTCCGCGGCGGCACGCTTGCCGTGGATGAACTCGAGTGCGGTGCGGATGAGGTCCTTCTCGATGGATTCCCGGTCGGCGTCGGCGAAGGCGTCCGCGTCGCCTGCCAGGTCGTAGGCCTGGATCAGGGGGATGACCCACATCGCCTCGCTCAGGCGCTGGGCCATGACCTTGCCCGTATCGCTACCGTTGACCCCGCGGTGTTCCCGGTACTCTTCCGGGTAGAGCCGGGCGTATCCCAGCAGGATTTCGCGCACCCGCCGGGCGTATTCCGTCTTACCCGTGATGCGGTAGGCATAGGCGTGGATGCCGGCCTGCTTGGCGAGGGCATCGTGGGCGCGGGCGGGCGGGTCGCCGCGGTCCTTGACCTGGGCGGGTACGGCCGGGTCCGGGTGGACGACGGGATCCGCGAGGGTGGCGTCCGCCATGGCGATGACCCCATCGAGCACGGGCTTGCCGCGCTCCGTGGCGGCCATGGTGGCGAAGAGGGCCTGCCAGCCGGGGGCCGTATGGTAGATGCCCGGCCGCACCCCGAGGGGGATCGGTTCGGGAAGGGTCACCCGCACCTGCGAGTAGTCGTTGCGCAGGGCGGCGCCGCGGATATCGCGCGGCAGGTCGGGGTTGAAGTCGGTGAGGGTCAGGTACGGCGCCAGGTCGGCCGTGGTGATCACCTCGATCTCGCCGATGCCTCCCCAGCCGATCTCCTTGCCGTTGGCGGCCACGCCGCCGGGATGGTTGTCGAGAACTGTCACCTGGAGCGAACGCGTCTTCCGCCCTTCCAGTTCGAGGGTCTGCCGGGGCTTGGGTCGGTTGCGTTCGGCGGGTTGTTTTTCCAGGGTCTTGGTGTGGGTCGTGCCGTCGTCCAGGCGCACCTCGACCTGCCGCGGGCAGGTTTCGAGGGCGTAGTCGCTGCAGATGAAATGCACGGCCTCGATGGGGAGCTCGTCCACCAGGGTGATGTGGAAGCGGTAGGGGGCGCCGGTGATGACCTGCCGGGAGTGCACGTTGCCGTCCACGACGTCGGGGGGGAAGGTCTGCCGGTCCTTGATGACGTTGTCCGCCAGCAGTTCGAGGCGGATGCGTCCGCCCTTGTCGAGGCGGGCGGCGTTGCGGGCCTGGAGATCGCGGTCCAGGGCGCGGAAATCGGGGGGGCGCTGCTGGGCCGGGAGGGCCAGGGGAGCGAGGAAGAGGAGAAGCAATGGAAGACGATGTCTGCAGTTCATGGCTTACCTCGTTTTTCAGAACCGCGAAGGACCCACAAGGACCCGACCATACGCCGCACGGTCCCCGGGCGGCAATCGCCGGCGGGATGCCCGGGAGGACCCGGGCGCTCCAAGGCGCCGCACCCCTGCCGTACGCCGCACGGTCCCCGGGCGGTCCAGTGTCAAGCGGCCCTCGAGCTTAGGGCCCGCGCGGAAATAACTTCCCATTTTGCTGCAGGCGATCCCGGTTCCTGGCAAGGCGCGAACGCAGCGGGCATACCCGCA
>JAFGRS010000891.1 GCA_016935045.1 Lentisphaeria bacterium
CGTCACGGTCCAAAGCCCTACGACTGCTTCTCATTCGTGTGGATTCGTGTCCATTCGTGGTTGTCGCGTGCATAGTCCAGGCTAAGGAGGCCAGGGACATGATCGCTGCCTATCGGCTGGACACCGGCGAGATCGGTACCGAGTCGCTGACCCGGATCGCGGAACTGCTGCGCCGGCGCCTGCTGAGGCTCTGCGGGGTCGAGCCGCGCGGGGAGGCGCCCTTCGTGCTCCGCCTGGCGGTCGGGACGGGGGAGGGGGAAGGGTATTCCATCGCGGACCTTCCTCCCTCGGGGGTGGCCGTCACGGGGGACAGTGCCCGGGGTCTGCTGTATGGCGTGGGGCGTTTCCTGCGGGGTTGCCGGTTCGGCCAGGGCGCCTTCGAGCCGTCGGCCTGGCGCGGCACGTCCGCCCCGGCCATGTCCTTGCGCGCCATGTACTTCGCGACCCATTTCCACAACTGGTACCATGATGCTCCCGTGGAGGAGATCGTGCGCTATGTCGAGGACCTCGGCCTCTGGGGCTGCAACACCATCGCCGTCTGGTTCGACATGCACCACTACAGCGGACTCGACGACCCCGCGGCCCGGCGCATGATCGGGAGGCTGCGGACCATCCTCGAGGCCGCCGCCGGACTGGGACTGGATACCTGCCTCATGGGACTCGCGAACGAGGCCTTCCGGGACAGCCCGAGCGACCTCCGGGCCGACTGGACCGCGGGGCACGACGGCTATACCAAACCCCCGGGCGGACACTACCACGTCGAACTCTGCCCCTCCCGCCCCGGAGCTCTCGATCTGCTGTTGCGCTGGCGCGGCGAGGTGCTGCAGGCATTCCGGGACCTCGGGCCCCGCTACACCGTGATCTGGCCCTATGACCAGGGCGGCTGCACCTGCGCGGCGTGCACCCCCTGGGGGGCGAACGGCTTCCTGCGCGCCGCCGAAGCCGTCGCCGGGCTCACCCGCGAGATCCTGCCCCAGTCCCGGATCGTGCTGTCGACGTGGTACTTCAACCACTTCATCCCGGGCGAGTGGGAAGCCCTGTGCCGGCGTTTCGCGGCGGGGGCTCCCGAATGGATCGACTACCTCCTGGTGGACGACTACGACGGGTTCCCGGAGCTTCCCTTCAGCCGGGGTGTTCCGGGGGGTCTACCGGTGGTCGGTTTCCCCGAGATCAGCATGGCCGGGAACAGCCCCTGGGGCGGATTCGGGGCGTTGGTCCGGCCGCGCCACTGGGAACAGTACTGGCACACCGTCCGGGGACTCCTGCAGGGCAGCTTCCCCTACTCGGAGGGACGGCACGACGACATCAGCAAGGTCCTCCTGCTGCAGTGGCAGTGGGACCCGGACCGAGCCGCCGGGGAGATCCTGACGGAGTACGCCGAGACCCATCTCACCCCCGCGGTTGCCGGGGATGCGGGGCGTCTGGCGTACCTCCTCGAAGAGGACCTGGGCCTGCACGCTGTCGTCCGGCCCGAGGATGGGCAACCGGTCTACCGCCACCGGAACCCGGGCCGGGCGGAGGAGGCGTACGAACTCGCCCGCAGCATCGACGGCCGCCTTCCGGCTCACGTGGCCCTCGGCTGGCGCTGGCGTCTGCTCTGGCTCCGCGCTGCCATCGGCGCCGAGATCCGGAGCGGGGGCGGGGCCTCCACTGCCCTCCTGGAACGCTGCTTCGAGGAACTCGTCTGCCTGTACAGCGCCGAGGAGGCCGAACGGCCCGTGGCGCCTCCCTCCAGGCGCCAGATGGCACGCCTGCGCCAGAGCGTGGCTGCCGCGGCAGGCTGAAGCGGCCGGGCTCGAGGTACTCGCCGCGCGGCCCCCGGGCTTCGCGCTATCCGCCCTCGCGGACCCGGGGCCACTGGTCTTCGAGCCACTGCAGCGGTCCCGGCAGCTGGGCCAGGGCAAAGCGCAGGCGGTCCTCCTTCGGCACCTTGGCCGTGCCTTCGGCGCGGATCGAGAGCCAGCGCGCCGCGAGGGCCAGGGGAATGGCATCCCATTCGGCGGGGTCGAGGGGCCAGGCATCCTGGTAGGCAGCCAGCCAGTGCCGGCTGCGCAACACATCCAGCTCGATGCCGGTGGTCAGGGACCAGATGTCGCCGGCACGCAACGGGACGACCCTTCTGCCGGCGACGAAGCAGAGGCCGTCGGCAACATCCCGGATGCGGGGCGCCCAACGGGCCCAGTCGAAGTCAAACACGCCCACCACGTTCCTCCCCCGGAACAGCAGGTTGGCGAGGGTGTAGTCGCCATGCGTCAACGCCTGCGGCAAGGCCCCATATGCCGCGTCCGACAGCTCGACCTCCAGCCGCCGCAGCCAATGCCGGGCAAGGCCAAGGGGACCTGCACAGGGCCCGCTGCCCACCTCCCCTTCCAGGCCCCCGTAGAAACGGGCTAGCAGGACCGGGTCCTCCATGCGCCCCGACGCCTCCGCAATGCCGAGAGTGCTGTATTGGGCCACCGGAGGGAGAGCGGTCGCCAGGGGAAAATCGAGTCCGGCCCGGTGGAAGGCGGCCAGGCCCCGGGCGGCGGCAGCGATCTCCGCCAGACCCACCTGCCGGCGTGCCGTGCCGGGAAGGAGGGCATACAGCTCCACCGCCCTGTCACCGAGGCGCACACACCCGGCGCCCTCGCGCGTGAGCAGGGGCTCGGCGGTGGGGAACCCGGCCCGCACGAGGTGGCGGCGCAGGGCGTGGTCCCAGGCAACGAGAGTCTCCGCCGAAGTGCGCGGGCCACGCACCCGCAGCAGATAGCGGCCCGTGTCCGTGGCGATCCGCCACGTCTTCCCCGCGGTGCCGGCATGCCGACGGACCCGCCGGGGCGCGCCCACCGCGTAGTGCGCCAGGGCAGCCGCGACGATCTCCAGGCCTTCCCTGCTGCTCATGACCCGATCCCCCGACCCGTGCCGCCCCGCCGGGGCGTTGCTTCCCTCCCCGCCGACGGCGCCGGGGAGGGTGGATTCCGGGTTGTCCCGGATGGGCCTCAGGGCAGGGAACTGCCGTCCGCCGTGAAGATGACGGGAAACGACGCTCCCGGGGTCCGCGGGCGAGTGCGGCTGAGGATATCCGCCAGGGCGGCCAGGGAAACGTTCGCGGCGACGCCCTCGGGCCATTCCAGGTGCACCCGCAGCGTGCCGTCCTCGAGGGTGGTGGCAGGCCGACAGAGGACCAGCGCCCGGACCCACGCCTCGCGCTGCTGCTGCGGCACGTCACCGCCGGCCAGAGCCTGGGTCAGGGCCCGGGTCGCCAGGGCCCGGCCGCTGGTCGGATACCACCGGCAGGCACGTTCCGCGGGACCTTCGGCCGCGGTCACGTCCCCGGCGGCAAGCAGGGCCTCCGCCCATTGCACCAGGAAGGCCGAACGGTGCGGCGCACGCCGGCAGGCCCGCGCAAAGGCATCGGCGGCGGCAAGGCAGGCTCCCTCCGCAAAGGCAGTCCTGCCGTAGACCACCCAGGGGTAGGGCGACAACGGCAGCCCCACGGCCGCCGCCTCGGCATCTTCCCGCAGGAGCGCCGCCGGCATCGTCTCCACCGCGTCCGCCAGACGCCGGTACCGGAGTTCTCCCGGGACCCGCCACAGGGCGGCTACGGCGGCGAGGGCCAGGGCAGCCAGGAGAGCGTTCTCCAGGCGGCGTGGTCGCGTCACTGTCCCGGATGCGAACGCCGGTTCGGCCCAACAGAACACCGGCAGCAGGGCGGCGACCATCACCGTTGGCGGTATTTGGATGTTGAAATCCAGCAGTGCGTGCAGACTCCAGGCTCCGACGCCGGCAATGGCCGCCGCGGCTGCCGGGACGTCGGGGTGCCGGCGCGGCAACGGCAGGCACAGCCCCAGCCAGGCGGGGAGCAGGACCACGGCCAGGGCCGCCGCGCCGCCGGCGATTCCGGCCTGGGAGAGGAGGTTCAGGATCATGTTGTGTGGGGCCCGGGTTTCCTCTGCCCCCACCGGTTTGAGGCGCAGGTAGTGCGGGAAGAACTCGCCCAGTCCCACGCCGGTGAGGGGGTGTTGTGCGGTCATGGTCAGGGCAGCGGTGTAGTACTGCACGCGGGCGTTGGCCGAGAGCATGTCCCGGCCGCGGTTGACGGCCAGCATGAGCAGGATACCCAGGCAGAGGGCGGCCGGCAGCAGCCCCCAGCGCCAGCGCCGCAGGGAGGGTATCGACAGGGCGGCCAGGCCCAGCCCGCCCCCGAGTCCGAGCTGGGCGCCGCGGCTGCCGCTGAGCAGCAGGGCACCGAACACCACTGCCGCACCGGCGCCGGCAAAGAGGGCCCGGGAGACCTTCGCCGGCTCGAACCGCCCGCCGGCACGCCAGAGAACCAGCAGAGCCAACGGTCCCGTCAGCACGAGGTGGGCCGCATAGCTGTTGGGGAGGAAGAACGGCCGGAAGACGCGGGTCTGCTCCAGTTTGCCCTGCATGGCGACACTCAGGGTTTGGCTGGACTCCCGGGCCTGCTGTTCCGCGTAGCGGCGCATTTCCCGGAACCCCCAGAGGCGCTGGTGCCAGCCGATGGCGCCGCAGAGGACCGTCCCCGCGGCGACGCTGGCCAACACCCAGCGCCGGGCGCCGGGGTCCACCAGGGACAGCTTCAGGAAGGCGGCCAGGTAGGCTGCCGTGCCCGCCAAGCCCAGGAGGAAGGTCAGGGCATAGTCCCACTCGGTGGTGCGGAGGAGTCCGATCGTCGACACCAGCAGGAGTCCGCCCCAGAGCCAGAGCACGGCGACGGCGGGGTGCCGGCGCAGGGGCGCCCGGC
>JAFGRS010000016.1 GCA_016935045.1 Lentisphaeria bacterium
CGCGCCACTCGGCTCGTGGCGCCTACCCTGGAGCGCCCGCGGCCTCGCGGGCATCCCCTGGCGCGCCACTCGGCTCGTGGCGCCTACTGGTGTCACCTTCGACAACGCTCAGGTTCTGCGAGAGAGCGCCTCCCACCCTGGAGCCCGCGATGCCCGAGTCCTCGAGGGTTCGCGGTATCTGTCGCCGACGGAGCGCCGATGAGGGGAAGAGGGCGGGGGCCCCGCCGCTCCGCTCCCCCTCCTTACTGATCATCGCCCCACTGCCGCAAGGGCAGTGGTGGCGGGGACCCGGGCATGCCGGCGCAAGGGCAGTGGTGGCGGGGACCCGGGCATGCCGGCGCAAGGGCAGTGGTGGCGGGGACCCGGGCATGCCGGCGCAAGGGCAGCGGCGGCGGGGACCCGGGCGCCGGTCGGCGGGCGCCCCGCCGCTGCGCTCCCCTTCCTTGCTGATCATCGCCCCACTGCCGCAAGGGCAGCGGCGGCGGGGACCCGGGCATGCCGGCGCAAGGGCAGCGGCGGCGGGGACCCGGGCGCCGGTCGGCGGGGGCCCCGCCGCCGCCCCCCCCGGGGCCAAGGGGACAGACCGCTTTGGGTACCTGCCTGTGCGTGTACGCACGCAGACAGGTGCCCGCCTTGCCCCCGGTGGTCCCCGGCATCCAAATCCGCCTCGGCCAACGTCATCGTATTTCCGTCCGCAAGTACTAAGATGAGTGGTGGTTGCCGGCGGATGCCCCGCCGCACTCCCCCGAGCCAAGGAATACGCCATGCGACTGCCGCAACGATGGAACCCGATCGCCTTCCTCCTGGCCCTGGGGCCGGCGGTCGTCGCCGGTACTGCCGAGGCGCCGGCCGCGGCGGCCACACCCCCGCCTCGCTTCGAGGCCTGGTACCGCTTCGAAACCCCCCAAAGCGTGGGACGGAGCACCGGCTTCACCGTCTGGCCCGCCGCCGCCCGGGACATCGACTGGCTCGACGCCCCCCAGGGACGGTTCGGCGGCGCCATCCAGCTGCCCGGCAGCACGGGAAACGGGCTGTACCTGCCGAACCCGAAAGCCTTCTTCGGGGAGACCTGCGCGGCCGGCACGGTTGCCCTCTGGGTCTGCCGGGGGAGTTCTCCCGCCGGCACGACCGAGGTCCTTTTCGACGCCATGGTTTCCACGGGCAACACGCGTGTGGACGGTCACGAGGTCGTCCTCATGACCCGGGATGGTGCTCTGGTTGCCTGGCCGGCTCTCAGCCGCCGGCTGTCCGTTCCCGATCCGCTGGTCCCGGGGACCTGGGTGCACCTGGCGCTGACCTGGGATTGCGGCGCCGGTGCCGTGCTGTACGTCGACGGAGTGCCCCGGGCCAGTGCCGAGGGTGCCTTCGAGCCCGTCGCCCTTTCGGAGCACTGGCCTGCCCGGGTGGGCTGCCACACGGCCTTCGGGGCCTTTCCCTTCCGCGGTCTCCTCGACGAGGTGCGTATCGCCAACCGGGCCTTCGGCGCCGAAGAGGTGCAGGGGCTCCATGCCCTCGATCCCTCGCCTCCCGCCGTGACGGCCGTGCTCGAAAACGACGATGTCCTGGTCATCACCAACGCCGACACCCGCGCCGTGGCCCTGGGTCTCGACCGCTGGCTCGCGGACGCCGCCGGCGGACCGCCGTGGTATGGCTTCACCCCGGCCCATTTCAGCGCGGAAGTCTGGACCGCGCCGGTGACCCCGACGGAAGCGTTCGGAGAGGCGTGGCTTCTGGAACCCGGTGCGTCGCGGCGGGAATCGGCCGTCTTCCCCGCGGACCATTGGGGGCCCGGGCGGATCCGCCTGCTTGCCGGGGAAGGACTCGCGCGGCAGGAACTGGCTGTCTCGCGGGTCGCAAGGACGTGGTTGCGCCGTCGGGTCCTTCCCGCTGCCTTCGGGGTCCTCGATCGGGAGGGACTGCGGATCAGTGTCGAGGGTCCCCGTCCTCCCGTCTTCGCCGTGGGCCGTCCCCTCGAAGTGCCCCTGCGTCTTCACAATGGCCTGGACCGCACCGTCCGCACCACCCTCCAGGCAGAACTGCGGGGACGACCGGACCGCGTCCAGGCACGCACAACCCTCCCCGTCACCCTCGCGCCGGGTGAGCAGCAGTCCGCTCTCCTGCGCTTCGAACCCCGCATGGGCCGCGGCCGCTTCGCGATCACCGTGACCACACCCCGGGAGGAAGGCCGGATCCCCCTCCTGAAGTGCGACATCTTCGGAGTCGACCCGGAACCGGCCGCCCAGACCTGCGCCGTCGGCGCCGCCTGCGTCGGCGATCCCCTCGATGAAACCCTCCTCCAACGCATGGCCGCCGACGGAGTCACGCTCCTGCGCCTCGGTGGCAAGACCGACGGGGCCTCCTTCCGACGCAACCAGGCCGCCGCGCTGGCCTACGGCATGAGGGTCTGGCGCACACCCGCCTTCTCCTACTCCAGCGTCTGTGCCGATCCGGCGCGCCGCGCCGCCCTGCGGGCGCAGGCCGCGGATCTCGGGCGGGGGCTGCGGGGGAACCTGGGTGTCCTCAACCAGAGCATGGCCGGGGAAGGACTCTCCGCTCCGCCCTGTTATTGCCCGTCCTGCACCGCGGCCTTCCGCGACTGCCTCCGCCGCCGCCACGGCGACCTGGGCGCCCTGAATCGCGCCTGGGGCAGCACCTACGGCGCCTGGGAGGAAATCGTCCAGCTCGGCAGTCCGGAGGATGTCGACATGGCCGCGGAACGCCTCAAGATGACGCAGACGGCACTCGAACTGCCCGCCGAAAACACCGCCCGCTGGCGGCGGCTCTTCGAACTCGATCCCCCCCGGGCCATGGCTTGGCGACGCTGGCATGACGACCTCCTGTTGACCTGGTACAGGGACTTCGCCGACGCGTTCCATGGGGAAAACCAGCACACCGTGCCCATCGGCGAGCAGCCCTGCTGGCCCAACTTCAAGACCCATGTGTTCTTCCCGCTCGCACACCTTGCCGACAGCGGCGGCATGGACCTCTATCTCCCCGGCGAGATGAAGACCACGCTGGGCTACGCCGCGGAACTCTTTCTCAACTTCGACCTGAACGCATCGGTCTACCGGGCCCTGGGCAAGCCCGTCATGGTCCACGAACTCTACGTGCAGGACCTCTCTCCCGAAGGCCTGGCCGAGGCCCAGGGCTGGTGGCTGGCGGGACGCGGCTACAACGTCATGACCTACTTCACCTATGACTACTACCACGAAGGGACGCGGGCCGGCCTGCCGCTGGTGTTCGGGCTCTTCGACAAGGAGGGCAATCCCTACCCCTGTTACGCCTCCTTCAAACAGTTCAGCATCGACTTCTTCCGCTTTGCCGCCCGCCACGACCCGGCGCGCCTCCGGCCGCTGCGCCCGGGCGTGACCCTGTTCCTCGGCGACGACATGTCCCTGGCCAATGTCCTCGAGACCGGAGGCGCCACCTGGAATGCCGACGGCGTTCACGGCCACAACGGGACGTACTGGCTGACCGAACGGGCGGGGATTCCCGTCGCCTTCCTCAACGACGAGGGCTTCCACCGCCTCGGCAAGGACGACCTCCTCCTGGTCCCCTGGTGCCCGGTCGTGCGGCCGGAGTCGGTGCGGCAGATCCTGGGCTTCGCCAAGAACGGCGGCACCGTCATCCTCGATGGCCCCTTTGCCCGTTTCGACGACAACTGCCGGCCCTATCCGGAGTGTCCCGGCGCCGGGGCCGCCGCCGCGATCGGCGTCAGTTGCACCGCCTTCGAGACCGGGGCCGGCGAGGTCATTCTCCCCGACGGGCAAGGGGCGAAGTCCCGAGGGCGCGCCCTCGGGCTGTACCTCGCGGACAAGGTCACCGTGCTCTGCCGGGATCGCCGGGGCGACCCCGCCATCGTCCGGGCGCCGGTCGGGGCCGGCAGCGTCGTCTGGTGCCTCTCCGCCCTCGGCCCCGAACACCGCTCCCGGAATCCCGCTGCTGCCGTCCTGGATTTCTGGCGGGAGCTTCTCTCCCAGGCAGGCCAGCGGCCGCGGGCAGTCTTCGCCATCGGCGCGGCCGGGTCCGACACCGACCCGGGGCCCGGCGGCCTGGACCACGGCGGCAGGGGACTCCCCGACACAAGCGCCCTCGCGGATGTCGCCATCCGGATCCATGAGGACCGCGATGCCTTCGTCTTCCTCACCAGCTTCTTCGCCCCCAGTGCGGGCGAGGTGAGCATCGACCTGCCCAGCGACCGGTTCAGCGTCAGGGATGCCGTCTCGGGACAACCCTTTCCCGTCCGCTGGGAGGGGAACCTGCTGCGCTTCCCCCTCGCCCTGAAGGCCTTCGCCGCCCGGGTGATCCACATTGCCCCGATCGACGAGGACAGCCGGCCATTCGCCGAATGGTGACGGCGGCCGCGGCCGGCCGTCGATGGGCAACAGACCGGTCCGGTTCCGGCCGTGCCGCGAGGCGGTCTGCGCCGCCTGGAGGGCGGTCCTGTCGCAGACCCTGAGCCTGTTGCACGGGTGTGACCGCCGTCGACCATGACTACGCTTATTTCCTACCAATCGATATTCCGCGATCCGGCCGCGGCCGGCCGTCTGGACGGGCCGCAGTGGGAATCCCTCGTCGGCCTGGCGGAGCGGCACGGGGTAGCGGCATGGCTGTACTGGCAGACGCGCGGCGGGGACCTGCCCTCGGGGCTTGCCGAGGCGCTGCGGCAGAGCTACCGGCGCGAAGCCGTCCACAGCCTTCTCCGGGAGCATCACACGGGACAGATCCTGAGCGCGCTGCGGACGGCCGGAATCCCGGTCCTCGTGCTCAAGGGGACCTGCCTGGCGGCCGCGGTCTATCCGGACCCCGCCCTGCGGCCGATGGTGGACGTGGACCTGCTGCTGCGACGGGACGACCTGGCGTCGGCGGTCGAGTCCCTTGCCGCCCTGGGATATCGTGCCCCCTACCGTTTTGACATCGCCGACGAGTGCCGCGAGCACCACCATCTCCCGCAACTGCGCCTGCCCGGGGGGCTGGCCGTGGAACTCCACTGGACCATCGTGCGTCCGGGTGGGAGCGCGACATTGGACCAAGGCGGTCTGGACGGTCTCTGGGGACGCGCGCGCGCCGTGGTCGTCGTCGGCGTGCCGGTGCGGATGCTCGCCCCCGAGGACCTGCTGCTGCACTGCTGCCTGCACTACGCCTGGCAGCACCGCTGCAACGGGACCCTCCGTGAGCTTGCCGACGTGGCCGAAGTGCAGCGGCGCTACGCCGCCGAACTGGATTGGCCCGAGATCCAAGGGCGGGCCTTCGAGTGGAAGGTCGCACCGGCGGTCTACCTCGCCCTGCGCCTCACGGCCGAGTGGTTCGGCACAACTCCCCCGGCAGGCGTGTTGGAGGGCCTCCGGCCCCTCCACGGGACCGACGAGGCCATCGCCTGGGCCGCGGCGAAGCTCGACACCCCCATCTCCCACGCCGTGAACAGCTCGATCGGCGTGTTTGCCTCGCGGCCGCGCTGGCGCGACCGACTGGGTGTGTTCCGCCGGCGTCTCGTGCTCACCCGAACCGAACTGGCGCGGATGTACCCGGAAGCGGCCGCCTCACGCTGGATCGTCTGCTATCACATCCTGCGCTTCTGCGCCCTGTGCTGGCGCCACCGCGGCGCGCTCTGGAGCGTGCTCCGCGGCGACCCCGATCTCCTGCGACAGGCCCGCCGCGACGATGCCTTGCGTTCCTGGCTGGGAGCAGCCGTCGAGGACACGGAAGCGTAGAACACCCATCCATGACCCGGACGCGGCGCGGCCGGGACACAGCCCGGCCCTCCAGGCGCCCGGTCCCTCGGGTCCCGGGCGGAATGGGATCCGGAGCCCGGGTGGGGCGGGGACGCCGGACCCGCC
>JAFGRS010000892.1 GCA_016935045.1 Lentisphaeria bacterium
ACGGGCCGGCATCACCATCCCCTATCACCGGGTGCGGGAGGTGCGCCGCAATGGAGAGGTCGTCTGGACGCGCAGGGGACCGGAGTCGCCTCCGGAGAGAGACCGGGATTCCGGCTGAAGCCGGTACTACGAGCCCGTGTGTCCGCCGGTCGGTGTTCGTTGTCCCAGGTTGGTACTCCCGCCTTCAGCCTCCGACGGGCGCCCCGCCGCCCGACCATGGCGGGCAGGAAGAACGAGCCCACGTCACTCGATCCGTTCGTACTCGACTCCGAGCGCTGCCGCGGCAACGGCCAGCGCCCGGTCGGTACGCTCCTCCCGCCAGTAGTAGGCGGCGAGAATGCTCGTGTCGATGTACGGCATCCGTCGCGTTCCTCCCGGCGCAGCTCCAGCAGGGTCTCGGTCAGGCGGCCGCCCCTGCTCCTATTCCCAGCCGAATTCGACTTCGTTGGTCCAGTGTTCCTCCCAGTCCACGTGGAAGGCATATCCCCGCTTGGCGACGCTGCGTCCCCGGGCCAGTTCCATGCAGCCCTTGCCCGCCTGGTCGTTGACGCGGCAGGTGAATTTGACCGGCTTGGCGGCGTCCCGCAGGGCTTTGACATGGGGGATTTCGGACCAGGGGATGGCGCATTCCACGATGCGGGTGTTGCCGTCCCGGCGGCTGGCCAGCCTGCCGTCCCTTACCGCGCCTTCGAGGGGATGCCGGGGCTGGCGGGGGTAGAAATGCTTGCGCGGCAGGCCGGGTGCCCGCAGGCGGAAGATCTCGGTTCCGGCGTCCATCGCGAGGGCCCCGGCGGGGGAGCCGCCGTACTCTGGCGCGACGCGGTTGAGTGCATACTCGTAGTCGGTGCAGTCGTAGTTGGTGTAGCCGGGGCGCGTTCCGGGCGGGAAAGCAAGGGATTCCCACGGGCCGCAGATGGAGTCGGGGTCCCCGGCGGGGATGGCGTTGAAGGCGATCTGCACGTTGTCGGTGTTCGTGCCTGACGGCAGCTCCGGGTGCCTGCGGTAACTGTACCGGCGCACGCCTTCGGGCCAGACGTGCTCCTTCCTGGCCACCACCCGGGGAACGGTCACGGTCACGCCGTCGGGGAGACGCGGGTCCGTGCCGATGACGTGGAACCCCTGCCTGCCGTAGGTGCCCCTCCAGTTGCCGGACGTGTCGTAGTCGATCGGCAGCACCTTTCCGGTCTTCACCGGTCTGCCTCTGTCGTCCATGACCGGCGGATCCAGGAAGATCCCGGCCACGCTCACCCGGCGCCAGGCCGGCCCGGAGACGCGGAAGCGCAGATCCCCCTCCGCGTTGCATTTCAGGTAGAGTCCATGGTAGTTCCTGGCCCCGTCGGCGGTTTCGCGGCCGAGTCGCCGGCCGGTCTTCCGGTCGTACACCTCGAAGGTCATGCCGTGGGAGTGCCACGGAGGGATGAAGAACGCCACCTGGCACGGTTGCCCGCCGGGGATGGAGACGTCGATGCCGAAGGCCGTGGACGGCATCTCGTACTGCCACTGACCGTTGACGCGTTTCCCCTCGTCCGTGGGGTGCTGCAGCAGCCCGGTGTCGGCGGGATCGGCTGTGTCCGCGACGGCTTCCGTCGCCATCAGGCTGGCCCCCTGGTCGAACTCGATGGAGACCGGGGGGTAGTAGTATGCGTTGTCGTCGCGGTTGTCGAAGCGGACGGTGCCGTCATCGGGGGTTTCGTCGGCGATGCGTGCGGCAAAATAGAAGAACGCGTCGTCGTGGGCCATGTAGGCGGTGGCAAAGCCGCTGCTGAGGGACGCGGGCAGTTTCCGGTAGGGGAACCAGGCGACCTCTTCGAGGGTTGCTCCGGTCTGCGCGGTGAGGCGGATCGGCTGCGGCAGCGTGCCCTGCCAGTCGGCCAGGTCGCCGTCGACGGTCACCGTGCGCCGGGAGATGCGGTTGACGTGCATGTCTTCGTGGTGCACCGCCTTCCCGTCCGGTCCGGCATCGAAGACCAGGGCCAGCGGGTAGGTATTGTCGGGCGAGGGTTGGCCCCCGACGATGCGGATGGGGACGGTCCGGGTCTGGTGCGGAGCGAGGGTGAGGGAGGTGGGTGCCTCGATGCGGAGGTTGCCGAGGGTGAGGGTGAGGGTGCCGGAGAGGGGTCGGTTGAGGATGTTGGTGAGTTCGAGGTTCAGGGTGGGGCCGGCCGGGACGGGGTCGGTCATGTCGCGGCAGACGGTGGCCAGCGGTTCGAGTCCCTCGATCCGGGCACGGCGCAGGGCCTCGAGGAGGCGGGCAAAGGAGCCGGGCGAACCGTCGGTGCGGAGGTACCAGCCCTGCTTGGTCAGCGGCAGGACCAGGTTCCCGTTCTCGGCCGGAATCCGGTTGCCGTAGGTGCCGAAGAGCCGGAAGGCGCCGTCCGCGTCGGGGAGTGTCAGGGTCGCGCCGGCAAAGGGTTCCCCGTCGTCGATGGCCTGGCGCAGCTCGGCGCGTTGCTCGGTCGGTGCATCCGCGGGCAGCGCCGCGAGTCGGTCTCGCAATTCGGTCTCGTGGGCCACCTCGGCCAAACAGCGGACGGTCCGGAACGGGAACTTCTCCAGGGCCCCGGGAAAGACCCGGGCCAGCTCGCCGACGACCACCACCGTGCCATCCTCCGGGTTGGGCGTTCCGCCGGCTCCGGGCAAGCCGTCAAACACCATCCCCCAGGGCAACCCGTTCCGGAACAGCAATTCGCGGAACGGGCGCTCGCCGAGGAAGGCCTGCGACGCGGCAATGGCGGCATTGATGGGCCAGGCATGCGGCACGGTGACGCGCACGCTGTCACCATTCTCGGTGGGGATCCTGGCTTCGAGTTGGTTCAGGGTTCCGCCCCCGTATGTGCCCACGATGCGGTCGTACCCGAAGGAGGCGCACCCGGCCACCATGGCGGCGATGGTCTCCTCGGTGTTCGCGGCCCAGCTCTCCGTATCCCAGATCAGCACGCGACCC
>JAFGRS010000893.1 GCA_016935045.1 Lentisphaeria bacterium
CAGCAGGAGCCCCTCGACCTGGCTCAGGGCCTTGAGCCCCTTCGACCCGGCTCAGGGCCTTCGGCAAGGGGTGTGCGGACGCACCCCTGCGTCGAAACGGCCTTGCCCTCCAGGCGAACGGGGGGCTGAAGCCGCCGCAGAGCTGTCCTCGTGAAGGCGTGACTCCGACCGTGCTCAGGGCTCGCCCTCGGCAACGGGCTCCGGGTCAACCATGGGTGTTTCCGTGGTCCAGGGCAGGCGGAAGACCTCGCCTTCGCGGGTACAGAAGTAGAGACGGGATTCGGAAGGCTGGCGCCCGTGTCCATCGGCCCAGAAGGCATAGAAGTCGGGATGGGCGTTCACCGGACGGCGGACGTAGGTGTGGTTGCGGGGGCTGTTGCGGGTCAGTTGTTTGAGCATGGTCCAGGAGTGGCCGGCGTCCTCGCTCAGCCACATGGCGACCTCGCCCCCCGGGTTGTAGGGCTGCGGCCCGGTCTGGGTGGGACCGATGATGCGCCAGCGGCGATCGGTTTCGATGTAGAGTGAGCCCGTGTCGTAGTTGTTGTCCGAGACGATGTGGCCCTGCTCGTCCCAGGCGCTGCCGGTCCAGCGCACCGTGGTCCAGGTGCGCGGCATGTTCCCCGGGCCGCTCTCGTAGCCCTTGCTGGTGACGACGAGGATGATGGGGCAGCCGCGCGAGTCGTAGGCGATGTCCTTCATGTAGACGTTGAGCTTGCGGGCTCGGAAGTCCACCGCCAGGGCCGGGTTGTCCGGCGTCGTGAGGGGGGTCTCGACGGGTCTGCCGTCCACGGTGGTCCAGGTTGCGCCGCCGTCCTCGGACTGCATGTAGTAGAGGTTGGTGCGCCAGTTCAGGCCCTGGGGATGGGGGTGCATGTTGAAGGCGGTGCCCACGCGTCCCCGCCACGGCCCGCTCACCTGATAGTGGCCCTGGTCGATGCGGGCGTAGAGGCTGCGCTCGGACCACTCCCTGCCGTCGGAGCTGGTCATGGCGTAGAGGCTTCTGCCGCCCTCGTACCAGGTATGCAGGAAGACGAAACCGCGACCGGGCAGGAAGCAGGGCTGGGGGTAGGAGTAGTTGCCGGTCCAGACCAGGTCGAAGGCAGCGGTGGCGAAGGGTTCCCGGCCGCGGCTGATGTAGGAAGGCCGTCCGCGGCCGTGGCTGCTCGAGAAGATCCAGAGATACCCCTGATCATCGAGGTTGAGGACCGGATTGTCGTGGGCGTCGTCCGTTCTCTTGTCGAGGAGCACCGTCGGTCGGGCCACCTTCTTCGTCCGATGATCGAAGTAGGACACCATGTGCAGCAGCGTGCGGTTGCCCTCGTCCGTGCCGCCGTAGACGAAGAAGGTGCGCTGCGACTCGGCCGAGTACCACGCCAGGGGAATGTGCTTGGCGCAGTAGGTCCCCAGGCCGCCGCTGTACTTGTAGACGTACTCGTCCTTCGAGGGTTGGTTGTAATACCAGATGCCGCGGAATCCCTCCCCGGGGCGGTTGAGCAGCACCGACGGCGCGTCCACCCGGGCGGCGGCCAGGGCCGCGGGGAGCGTGGAATGGAGTACGCCGTCGACCCCGCTTGGCTCGACCCACTGCGCCAGGAGTGCCGTGTCCAGGGCGCCGCCGCGTTTTCCGGCCGCCACGGCTGCCATTTCGGCGTCATCGAGGACGCGGTTCCAGACGCGGATATCGGCCATGGCGCCGTGGAGATGGCGTTCGCCGGGGTCGAGGCAGCCCACGAAGAGGTCGCCCTCGGCCTGCCGTATCGCACCGGCGGCGGAGGTGGAGGCCACGCATTGCCCATCGCGGTAGAGGCAGATCGTCTCACCGTCGTAGGAGCCCCCGAAATGGACCCAGGTCCCGATGGGCGGGGCTTCGATGTTGGCGTGGGTATAGGCATCGTCCCGATGGCGCACCAGCATGCGCACCCGGCCGTTGTACAGGTAGAAGGTGACGCCGCCGCCGGCGGCGCCCTGATTGAGAAATACCTGCGCCGCGTCGCCGGTGTCGATCCGCACCCACGCGGCGACGGTCAACTGCTTCGGGTCCAGGTGCACCTCCGCCGCCGGCACGGAGAACGCGGTCTTGCCGTCGAAGGGGATGGCGGCTCCCGGGGGTGAAGGTGTGGCCGCTGGGGCAGCGGAGGCAAGGGCGAGCAGGAGTCCCAGGGCCCCGGGGCCGATGGCGAGGCCCGGCAAGGGAAGGTTGGCAGACGGCATGGGGTGTGTTCTCCGCGTTCGGGGTGATAGATTGCCCGCCGAACTATAGTCCCGGATGGCTCGTTTTCCGGTTGCCCGGGGGCGGCCGTGCGGCGATGGTCAGCTTCTGCGAGAGACCGCCTCCCACGTTGGGGGTGCCTCCCGGCAGTTCCGGCTTCGGTGGACAGCACAAAACGAAGGAGCATGGGTACCGTGCGACGGCGACGCGACCGCGGCGGCGGGTGTTCCCGGGCAGTGGTTTCTGCCGGGACGGCGATTCTGTGCGTGATCGGGTTCGCGGGGTCGGACCTCGCCGGTGCGGAGGCTCGAGAGGATATGAGGACGATTGCCCAACGGCTTGCGGCGGACGTCAGACGCCCCCCTCCCGCCGCCGATGCGACCGCCACGCTGCTGCGGACGCAGCGTCCGGACGGGAGCTGGCCGCAGGTGGACTACGCTGACCAGGGTCGGATGTCCTGGGCTCCTTCGCGGCACATGGGTGAGTTGCTCTCCCTGGCCTGCGCCTATGCGGGAACGGAGGCCGGAGGTCCTTCCCGGGAGGCCCTTGCGAAAGCCATCGGCAGGGGTCTCGACTTCTGGTTCGCGAAGGACCCGCAGTGCCCCAACTGGTGGTACAACCAGATCGGAGTCCCCCGGCAGCTCTATCGGGTGATGCTGTTGGTGAACGAGATCCTGACCCCGGACCAGCGCCGG
>JAFGRS010000154.1 GCA_016935045.1 Lentisphaeria bacterium
ATCGGCGCTCCACTGCCGCAAGGGCAGTGGCGGCGGGAAGCGATTCGCCGGATCTTGAAACAGCCCTGCTTCCGAGGCCCGGGGGCAGGCAGAGTCTCCCTGCGGGGGCTATAGTGTTGCCAGGTTGTCCGTGTCCGGGCAGGTGTTCGGCGAGGGGCCGGGTCGGGGCGGCCGCTGGATCGAGGCGAGGGAGGATGGGGCCTCCAAGGCGTTGCCGCTCGGGACCCTGGCAGACGGAAAGGGCAAAGGATGGCGGCCGAGTCTCTGTGTGAGCCCCTTTTCCGGCGCGGCGGCGAGTTCCTGGGTGTGCGCCACCCCATTCTGTGCGGGGCCATGACGTGGATCAGCGACTCCCGGCTTGTCGCGGCGGTATGCAACGCGGGTGGGTTTGGCTGCCTGGCCGCGGGCAATGCGCCGGTGGCTGTCCTCGAGGGCGAGATTCAGCGGACCCGGGAGTTGACGCGTCAGCCCTTCGCGGTGAACCTGGTCACCATCGCGCCGCTGTACCGGGAGCATCTCGATCTCGTCTGCCGCATGCGCGTACCGTTCGTCATTTTCGCGGGGAGTTTCCCCAGGGAGGGCGCCGTGCGACGTGTGCGGGAGACAGGAGCGAGGGTCCTCTGTTTCGCCTCCACCGATTCCATCGCCATGCGCATGATCCGCTACGGGGCCGACGGCCTGATCCTCGAAGGCATGGAGGCCGGCGGTCACGTGGGACACGTCAGCCTGGCCGTGCTCCTGCAACAGGTCCTGTTCCGGGTTGCCGAGGTCCCCGTTTTCGTCGCCGGCGGCATTGCGTCGGGCCGTCTGTGTGCGCACCTGTTCCTGATGGGTGCGGCGGGAGTGCAGCTCGGCACCCGTTTCGCGGTGGCCCACGAGAGTTGTGCGCATGCGGCGTTCAAGGACGCATTCCTGCGCGCCAATGCCCGTGATGCGGTGAGCACGCCGCAATTTGACAGCCGTCTGCCGGTGGTGGCGGTGCGTGCCCTGCGCAACCAGGGGCACGCGGACTTCGCACGCCTGCAGCTCGATCTGATCGGCAGGCTCGACAGGGGCGAAATCCACCGCGACCAGGCGCAGTTGGAGGTCGAGACATTCTGGATGGGGGCCCTCCGGCGCGCCGTGCAGGAGGGCGATGTCGGCAGCGGCTCGCTGATGGCGGGACAGTCTGTCGGCCTGGTGGACAGGCGCCAGTCCGTGGCGGAGATCCTGGCGGAACTGGTCGGCGACACGGAGCAGGAGCTGCGGCGGGTGCGGCAGGTGTTGTGCAGTCCCCCAGTCTCCCCCTGAAGCGCTTGCGGGGACCTTGGGCGGCGGCGTGCCGGGGCCGCAGGGGTGCTGGATGGGACGGAGGCCGGCAGCGTCGCGGAGTCGTGTATGCGAAGCCCGAATCCCTATCGGCGGGGCAGCCTGGTCGTCCTCTCGGGCCCCAGCGGCACGGGCAAGACAACCCTGTACCGGCGCGTCCTGGAACGGAATCCGCAGGTGCACTTCTCGGTGTCCTGGACCACACGGGCCGCACGCCCCGGGGAGCGGGAGGGGATCGACTACCACTTCGTGACCGGCGAGGCCTTCCAGCGGGCCGCGGCGGCGGGCGAGTTCCTCGAACACGCCGAGGTGCACGGGAACTGGTATGGCACGCCGTGGCAGGGGCTGCGGGAGACCCTGTCGGGAGGGGAGGACGTGCTCCTGGACATTGACGTGCAGGGGGCGCGCCTGGTTCGGGAGCGCCTTCGTGGAACGGCCTTCGAATCCCTGGCTGTCTTCGTCTTCTGTGCTGCTCCTTCCTATGCTGCCCTGAGCCGGCGTCTGCACGGACGGGGTACGGATGCGGCCGCGACCGTCGAAACGCGTCTGCGCAATGCGCTGCGGGAACTTTCGGCGTGGCGGGAATACGAATGGGTCGTCGTCAACGACGATCTGGATGCGGCCGTCGCGGACCTCGAGAGAGTCATTCTCGCCGCGCGGTGTCGCACGGACCACTGGACCCGGGAGCCTTGGGAGCCATGACTACGACACGGCACACGGCGGAACAACGACCCCTGGTCGCCCTCGGAGTCACGGGCTCCATTGCGGCCTACAAGGCCGCGGACCTCACCAGCCGTCTGCTTCAGGCGGGCATCGAGGTCCAGGTCCTGATGACCCGAAACGCGATGCGGTTGGTGCAGCCGCAGACCTTCCTGACCCTGTCCCGCCGTCCGGTCATCACGGACCTCTGGGAGATGCCGGACTGGCAGCCCGGCCACATCGCCCTGGCGGAACAGGCACGCGTGCTGGCGGTGGCGCCGGCCACGGCCTGCATCCTGGCCAAGATGGCCCACGGCATCGCCGACGATGCCCTCTCGACCTATGCCCTCTCCCACGGCGGCGCCGTGATCGTGGCCCCGGCGATGAACCCGCGCATGTGGTCCCACCCGGCGGTCAAGGCCAACTGCCGCTGCCTGCGCCGGCGCGGCGCGCGCTTCGTCGGTCCCGGCGCCGGCCGCGTGGCCTGCGGGGAAGAAGGTCTCGGGCGGCTGGCGCCGGTGGAGGAGATCCTGGCGGCCATTCTCGACGCTCTCGGACCGGTCCCCGTCCCGCCCCCGGAGGCGTGAATTCCACTGTGGCAAACCCGAACGGCAGCGCGTCTCTGCCCCCGATCCCGCGGCCCTCGGGGTGGCGAGCCGCACCGCGCGGTCAAGGGGATCCGCAGATCCGCTGGACGAGGAGATCCTCGAAGGCGGCCAGGTCCCGCCAGGCCATGGCACAGCGCACGGGATTCCCCTGCGGATCCTCGACGGTGTGCCCGGCGTCGGTGACCCGGAGGCGGAGGTCCTCCATGACGAGGAGGTCTTCGGAGAAGGCCATGTAGACCGCCACGGTGTCGAAGAGCGTGGTGCTGCGTTCCCGGTAGTTCGGCACGCGGCCTTCGAGCCAGGAGGGGGCCCACAGCCGGTAGTTGTCCATGAGCATGCGCACGCCGGGCCGATCGCAGGTGTAGACGGCCTGGTACTTGGCGTCCCGCAGGACCACGATGCCGCAGGTATCCAGGGGTGTGATCGTACACTCCCACGGCGCCGCAAGAACCTTGGCCAGGGCTCCCGGGTCCGTGCGCACGTTTGCCTCCGGATCGGGTTGGGCCTTGCCGTTGTAGCCCTTGCGGACAGAGCCGTGCATGCCCACGAAGCGGGCGTTCTCCACGATGTCGGGCGCCCGTTCCAGTGCCGCCGCGATGTTGGGGACCGCACCGACGCAGACGACGGTCACCGGGTCCGCGGACTCCCGGATGGCGCGAACGATGGCGTCGACTCCGTTCGGATACACGCGACCGGGGTAGTCCTCGAGGCGGTAGGAACCGAGCCAGGCGCTCTGGTGCCCCGGCCTGTCGCCGTCCGGGATCCCCACCGCCACCGGCACGTCGGTGCGGCCGCAGGCTTCCAGCATCTTGGCGGCGAGTCGGGCCCGGTAGGTTGCGTTTCCCGAATCGGCGGCCACCAGGCGGACATCGAGTTCGGGGCACTGCAACAGCATGAGCAACGCCCAGGTGTCGTCGATGTCGCCCCCGAGATCGGTGTCGAAGACGACCGGGATCCGGCGTCCCTGCCGCCGCAGTCCAAAGGTATCCGTGACGATGGGATGGGCGCGGCCGCCAAGCGGAGCCGTCGCCGCCGCAAGAGCGAGGGGAACCGTCTTCACGAACTCTCTCCTTGTCGTCATCCTATGGTCCTCGGACGAAGATCCCTGCATCCGGCGCGGGCAACAGCTCGACGGGCAGAGGGCGGCAGACCCGTGGACACTGCTCACCACATCGTCCCTGCGCCCCGCGCCAACACCCGCCGGGGCACGCTCCTGGTCCGCCCTGCCCACCGTCCGCCCCGGAATACCGGCGAACCTGCGATCGTCCAATCTACCCCGACGACAGCCAAAGTCCCAGCGCCGCCCCCGTCTGGTCAGGGCGGTTTCAAGATCCCAACGCCGCCGCCGGGCTTGTCCCGGTGGAGCGCCGATCGGAGGACGGGGAGGGGGCGCGCCGCGCTCCCTCACGCCGAATCGGCGCTCCACTGCCGCAAGGGCAGTGGCGGCGGGAAGCGATGTGCAGGGCGGTTTGAGAATCCGCCACAGGAGTCGGCAAGGAAGGTGGGAGGCGCACTCCGTGCGGCGATTCCCGACCCCCCAAGGCGTCGCCGGTCGGAGACCGCCTCCCACGTTGGGGTCCTCACAGACCTCAGACCAGCCCTGTCGTCTGGTGCGTAGGTGCTCAATCCACCCGCGAGTTTCACTGACCCATTACGCGCCTGGCCGCGTTTCCCTTGCCAAAAGGCTCCCGAACGGGTAGGTTCCCCCCCTGTGAGACAGGCCCATGCCGCGTCCTGGCCAGCATGGAGATGCGCTCTTGAACGAACCGTCCCAAAAAGACCGGCACCGCCCGGCTTCCCCTACCCTCCTCATCCAGCCCGATGTCTTCCGCGAACTCGTCAACGAACGGGCCCGCCAGTTGCTGCGCGTGGCCACGGGATGCATCGCCCTGCATCCCGAAGACTTCTCCCTCACTCGACCGCTGCTCGGCATCCTGCAGGCCGAGTCCGGACAACTGGAGGAGCTGCTCGATACCTACGGGACCCGCACCAACAGCCGGTGGTACCTCTTCCGGGCCCGTATCGCCGCCCTCAAGAACTTCGCCCAGGCAGGCTACGAACTGCTCCACCTCCAGCACGCCGCCAGCGGCTACAACCTGCTGGAGTGCTGCAGCTTGTTCCTGGAAGATACCCGGGCGGCCAGCCGCTACACGGCAGGCCTCATCCTCTGCAGCCTCCAGGAGTGTTACCGGGAAGCGCAAACCCTCGGACTGCGCTTCCCCGCCGAGGGAATCGTCCAGGCCGACTTCAGCGAGAACCTCCCCGCGGGACGACTCCCGCGCGACCGCAAAGGCAGCTACCGCGATACCGTCAAGGCCCGCGTCGTCTCCCTCGCCACCCAGTTCCTCCATGGCACCGAACGGGCACGCTTCCTCCGCATCGCCGCCAAAAGCAAACCCGAAGACTACCCCGCACTCATCGGCGACCCCATCAGCGAAGAAAGCCTCCGCGGACTCGAAGTCCGCTTCCACAACCTCCAGTCCCTCTACGATACCTACGTCAGCGACAGCGATACCGAAACCCTCGATCCCGAACTGCCCGCACTGCGCGGCCACATCAGCGCCGTACTCCACCTCCTGCGCATCGGTACCATCTTCATCCACTTCTACGAACGCCACATCCTCCTGAACCGCGATGCCCTCTTCTGCCGCGGAGATTGCCCCTACGGTAAGGACGGGTTCTTCCGCGTCCTCATCCCCTACTGCCTGGCCTACAGCTACGGGTTCCTGCAGGACGCCCGGCGACTGTGCCAGGAAATGCTGAAACGCTATGCCGAAGTCTGCACCATGGAAGTTCCCGTCCCCCGCTACCACGGCTTCCACGTACGCCCCAGTACCCTCGTCGCGCTCATTGCCCGTCACTACGGTTCCGACGTCACCCTCGAATGCGGCGGCGTGCTCTACAACGTGGCCGACACCATGCAGCTCTTCCGCGCCAACGAGTGGATCAACAGGCAGAAACGGGACCACGCCCTCGAGTGTATCCATGCCCTGCCCCTCGCCGACATCGACCGCGGCGCAGCCAGCCGCACCGAAGCCCTCCGGGAAGTCCTCATCCGCGCCGCCGAAATGCGCATCATCACCATCCACGAACACCCCCTCCCGCTCGAAGAAGTGGAAGGCGCCGAACAGAGGACCTTCACGGATCTCATTGGCGATACGGTGGCACTGCTCCTGCACAAACGGACCATCAACATCGAGTCCAACCTCATGGTCCGGCTGCGCGGAGACCGACGCGTGCTCGAGGATATCCGCGCCCTGGCCGAAAACGGCTACGGCGAAAACGACGCCGGAAACAACGTCCCCCTCCCCCCTGTTCTCGGCTACCTGCGCTACAGCCGCAACCTGTGACCCGACCCCCCCCCCCCCCCCCCCGGCGCCCCCCCCCCG
>JAFGRS010000894.1 GCA_016935045.1 Lentisphaeria bacterium
AGGGCGAAGCTCCTGCTGAGCCGATTCCCCTGGAGGGCGAAGCTCCTGCTGAGCCGATTCCCGAGTCCTTCCTGTTTTCACTGAGGCCTTACGATCTGGACCGGTGCAGCCAACTGTGCGATGCCCAGTCGATGCATGTGCGGAGGGCAGCGCGGAGCGTTGCGTTCAAAGCTGTTCCTGGCGCGTCAGGAATTCGGCATTCTCCAGTTCGTAGATATAGAGGCACACGGCGCAGAGCCCGAAGATCATGGGCCCGTAGATGATGCCCACTGCCCCGAAGAACTGGATTCCGCCCACGATACTCAGGAAAACCACCACGGCGGACATGCCGACGCGGCCCCCCATCAGGATCGGGCGCAGGAAGTTGTCGATGGTACCCACCACCAGGACACACCATGCCGCCAGCAGGATACCCGGCCCGGGACGCCCGACCGCAAACAGGTACACCACGCAAGGCACCCAGACCAACGCCGTACCCACCGCGGGAATCAGCGAACAGCAGGCCACCAGGGTCCCCCAGAACAACGCCGGAATCCCCACCATCCGGAACCCGATCATGGCCGCAAACCCCTGTGCCAGAGCCGTGACCACCGTCCCGAACAGCACCGCCCGGGTCACGTCCCGTATCCGCTGCAGGAGAGCATTTTCCTGGGTGGCCGTCAGGGGCGAAAGGCGTCGCACATAGGCCAGGGCCGCGGGACCGTCGCGGAAGGCGAAGTACATCACGAACAGCATGATGCCGAAGCCGACCACCACCCGTCCTCCACCGGCCAGCAGGGGCCGGATCAGGCTGCCGAGCCAGTTCAGGACCATCTGGCCGATTCGCCCAATCGCCTCCGCGAGGCGGCTGTTGCTCAGATCGACTTCCCGCAGGTCCTCGACATCCAACCACTTCTGCACCGGCCCCCGGAGGGGCGCCATCACCGGGTGCTGGAGCAGCTCCGGGATGTCCACCCTGCCCACGACTTCGCGCAGCCTGCCCTCCACAATCCAGCCGTTGGCCACCTGGACGGTCTCGACCGCCTGCCTCACCAGCGCACTCATGAACAACGCCGTCGGCACCAGCAGGATCACGAAGACGAGACTCACCGAGAGCAGGGCGCTCAGGTTGCGGCGGCCCCCCGTCCGCAGCAGCAGCCAGCGGTGCACGGGGTAGAGCAGCGACGCCACCAGGACCGCGAGGATGATCGCGTGCAGGAAGGGATTGAGCAGGGCCAGGACCAGGACCAGGGAGGCAACCAGCATGGTCAGCAGCAGCAGCCGCGCCAGCCATGCCGCCCAGCGCTCCTCGGGATGAACGCCGGCGCCCACCCGTTGGCGCCGGATCCGGCAGAGTGCGCCGGCGCGGCGTACCGGGATGATGTACGCCCGCCCCCTATTGCCCCGTCTCACGGTAGAACTCCTGGATGTGGCCCCAGCCTTCCCGCGCGTCGTCACAGACGTGGAACAGCTCCACGTCCCGGGGGCTGATCAGACCCCGGCGGACGAAGGCGTCCCAGCGGATGACGTCATTCCAGTACTCCGCTCCGAACAGCACCACCGGGATGCGACGGATCTTTCCCGTCTGGATCAGGGTAAGGGTCTCGAACAGCTCGTCCATTGTCCCGAAGCCGCCCGGGAAGGCAGCCAGCGCACAGGCGCGTTTGATGAAGTGCATCTTGCGGATACAGAAGTAATGGAACTGGAAGGAAAGTTCAGGGGTAATGTAGGGGTTGGCCCGTTGCTCGAAGGGCAGCGAGATGTTGAGCCCGACGTTCGGGGCGCCGACATCGGAGGCCCCCCGGTTACCCGCTTCCATGATCCCGCCGCCGCCCCCCGTGATCACCACGTATTCGTTGGCGCTGTTGTGACGGCATTCCCTGCCCGCGATGCGGGCGAACTCCCGCGCCATGTCGTAGTAGCCGCTCTGCTCGTGCAACGCCCGGGCCACGCGCAGGCGCTCCAGGGCGTCCGGATCTCCGGGGTGGGTCTCCGCCTCCGCCTCCGCCTCCGCCAGGGCCGTGGTTGCCGTCTGAGGATCGGGGATCCGGGCACTGCCGAACAGCACGATCGTCGAACCGATGTTCTGGCGGTCCATCACGGTTTCGGCTTTCAGAAACTCGAGCTGGAGACGCACCCCCCGGCAGGCGTCCGACTTCAGAAAGGCCGTGTCCTCGTAGGCTTTGATGGGTTTGCCAGGCACGCCGGTCCTCCGCTTTGAATGGTCTGGCTGGGCTGTATCACCCGGAACTGCGCGGCCGTTCCCCTGCCCCGGGGCGCGGCCGGTCCGGGAACGGCAGAATGCTACGGCTTGGACGTCTGCGGCGGAACCATGCCTCGCGGCCACCGACGGGTGGCTGCTCCTATGCCCGCCCATGGATTCCCTTGCCTGGACAGCTCACCCGGAGGTCCGCCATCCAGAGTCGTAAGCCTGTGGAAATATGCATCATGGAGGGCGAAGCCGTGTCCGTGGGACCGTGGCCCCGAGACCACACTCCCAGGGATGCTCGGCAGGCAAGCCGCAGGCATGAACGCGGGGGCGGAAATACCCCCCGTCGGACAGCCGTGGTCCGGCGAACCGCAGGCTGGATCCGGACCTACCACTGATTGTCGTCGAAGGGATTCTCGCCGCCTGGCTTCCGTTGTCCGCCAGGCTGCCCCGGGGCACGGTAAGGGGCGGGCTGGCCGGACCCACCCGGTCCGGGCCCCATGCTTCCCCCCTCGGGCGCCATGGCGGGTTCCATTCCCTCCTCGGAGGTGGCGCCCCACTCACTCGTCTGGGCGGCTTTGTTGGCCGCCTCTTCGCTCTTGCGTTGCGCCAGCAATTCCCGGATCCGCTCGCGGAAGCTCGCGGCCTCTTTCTTGGGCATCCATTCCTTGGTGCCGTTGATCTCATCCTCGACCAGCACAAAACCGTTGCTGGTGAACACCTGCTCCGTAATCTGCGGCCGGATCTCCTTCTCCTTCTCCGCCGACTGCCGCTTGTAGAAGGCGTCCAGAACATCGGCCTCGGCGTGCCAGTTCTCCAGTTTCAGGCTCTTGGGCTTACGGGGATCACAGATGTAACGGGCCGCCCGCAGGGCTTCCGGCAACCGCGTGGCGCGCATCTGGTCCTGATACGCCTTGATCTTGCCGTCGTACTGCACGTTCCGCACCCGGATCAGCTTCTTGCGGAACTCGTCGCTGGTGTCTTCCCAGAAGCGGGCCTGGGACTCTTCCTCCATGTCGTCGCGCAGGATGTAGCGCCCCCCCACTTTCAGGCGCATCGTGGTCTTGTCGTAGAGTTTTCCCTTGACCTGAGCGTTCGGGCCCTGTCCACCGCGCAGCATGAAGGCGACGGTTTCCCCCACCTCATGGATACGGTACTTTTCCTCCGCTTCCTTCTCGAATTCGCGGCGCGTGGAGTCCGGGAAGGTCTTTGCCGATGCCTGTTCGAGTTCCTTCTCGATCTGGGCCGCGATCTCGTCCTTTTCCTTGGGCGGCTTGCGGACCGGCCAGGCCAGATGGAGCATCTCCGCGACCGCTTTCTCGGAGACGGAGTTCTTGACTTCCTCTTCCACACGCGCGTTGATCACCTCCTCCAACTTCGCGCGCTCCTGGCGCCAGGCTTCTTCTTCCCCTGCAGCGCCGCCTCCCTCCCCCTTGGTCTCTTCCTCCCCCCATCCATCCTG
The DNA here is from genome assembly GCA_016935045.1 of Lentisphaeria bacterium. Taxonomy (GTDB): domain Bacteria; phylum Verrucomicrobiota; class Lentisphaeria; order Oligosphaerales; family JAFGRS01; genus JAFGRS01. Next base: position 3,651 of record JAFGRS010000894.1, read on the forward strand.
CGCCCGCGCGGACACGCACAACCCCCCCGCCGCCATCCCCAGAATCAGCGCCAGGACGGCGGATGCAAAGACGACTCTTGGCGATCTCATCGTTGCGGCCCTTTCTCTCGGCACGTGCCCCGTGCTGCTTGCAGCCCTTGTTCCCGACCCGTCCGCCTGGACACCACGCCTGCATCCGACCCCGGAACACCCGTTGCTCCCCATACCACAACGACCGGAGTCCGTGCTCCTCCGGCACACCATGCCAGAAGGCGCAATACACGTTGCTCTGTCAACAGTATAGCGCGTCCCACCGCAGCGTGTCAAACCGCAATGCCCGCTGCGTGTA
>JAFGRS010000155.1 GCA_016935045.1 Lentisphaeria bacterium
CATCGCCCCACCGGGACGAGCCCGGCGGTGGCGGGGGATTTCCCCGGCGGATCATCGCCCCACCGGGACGAGCCCGGCGGTGGCGGGAGACTGAGCCCGGCGGTGGCGGGGGATTGAGCCCGGCGGGGGCGGGGGCCATCCTGGCACCCGGGTCCATTCCGTCCATTCCGTCCATTCCGTCCATCCCGTCCACGTCCCTTGGTTCTCCGGCGGTCAGCGTGCCTCGGGGAAGTAGATCATGCTGGTTTTCTTGAACTCACGTCCGGAAAACAGGAGCCGATGGTCCGTCCTGCCGATCTCCCTGGCGACTCGGGCGCCCGCGTCGGCGCAGAGTTCGCGGCTGCTGCCATGAATCATGGCGAAGAGGTTGAAGGGCCAGCCGGGGACGCGTGCCCGTTCGTAGCAGTGGCTGATCTCGGGTCGCCGTGCCAGGGCCCTGCCTACGCGTTCGACGTCCGGGTCCGGGACCTTCCAGACCGACATGGCGTTGCCGAGGATCCCTGCCGTACGGTGCCGGACGACCGCGCCGAAGCGTCGCATCACTCCCGTTTCGAGGTAGTCGTGGAGCCGGAGAAGGAGTTCCCCGGCCTCGCTGGCCAGGGAATCGGCCAGCGCCTGGAAGGGGTCCCGCGACGTGCCGATGTCCCCGCACGCCGCGCGGATCAGGCGGCGGTCGAAGGCGTCCAGGGCAAGGGATCGAGAGGGTTGGGGATCCGGCTGCCAGGGCGGGTCGCGGGTGGGGTCTGCCGGTGTGGGGAGATCCGTGTCCGCGCTCGCATCGTCAGCGGCGGTGTTTTCGTCGAAGCGGAAGTGAACGCGGACCTTGAAGACGCGTCGCGCGGGGAGGTCGTACACCTCCTGGACGCCCGGGGTCCCGCGCACGCTGCCGAGGATGTGCGCGATGCGCGCGGTGTCCGGGGCGATGACGGTGAACCAGAGGTTGCAGTCGCCTTCCCGCTCGTAGTTGTGCGTCACTTCCGGGAAGGCGCCCGCCACGGCTGCCGCGGCATCGAGGCGGCCGGGGTCGACGCGGCAGCCCACGAGGGTGCTGCGGTAGCCCAGGGGAGCGGCCGCGAAGGAGCCGCCGATGCGCCGGATGACGCCGCTTCGGCGCAGGGCCAGCACACGGTCGTGGATCTGTTCGGTGGTGGCCCCGAGGTCCGCGGCGATGTGGTCGTAGGGTGCCCGGGTCAACGGGAAATCGGACTGGATGCGTTCCAGGATCCGTCGATCGAGGGCGTTCGGTTCGGGTCCGTTCATCGGGCCGTTCCGCGGCAAGGTCTGCCGCCCGGGCCGCCGTAGCCATCCGGGACGTAGGGGCAGTCCGGTTCCTCAGCCAGGTAGTTCCCCGTCACGGCGTAGGCTCGCGCCCGGCACCCCTGACAGAGGACACGGTACCCACAGGCGCCGCACTTGCCCTCGAGGCGTCGCGGGTCCCGCAGGGCCGCGAACACCTCGGATTCGCGCCAGATTTCGCCCAGCCGGCGCCGGCGGACATTGCCCACCACGATGGGCAGGTAGCCGCAGGGCTGGACGTCCCCCGTGCGGGAGAGAAAGCAGACCCCGGACCCGGCCAGGCAGCCGCGGGTGAAGGCATGCATCCCGTGTCCGGCGCTCCCGGCGCCGGGGAGGTCGAGCTGCCGCCGGCGGGCCACCTCGCGCATGATCCGGTAGTACTGCGGGGCACAGGTGGCCTTGATCTGGATGCGGCCGCGGAGATCGAAGGTCTTTTCGGCCAGCCACACGAGGGCGTGCTCGAAGTCCTCGGGCGTCAGGCGCGCCTCGTCGGAGATCTCGGCGCCGCAGCCGACGGGCACGAGCATGAAGACGTGGAAGGCGTCGAGGCGCAGTTCGAGGGCGAGATCGAGAAGCCGGGGCAGGTCGTCGCGGTTGTAGCGTGTGACGGTCATGTTGACCTGGACGGAGGCGCCGACGCGTCGGAGGGCCTGGATCCCCCGCATGGCAGCGTCGAAGGCGCCCGGCAGGCCCCGGAAGGCATCGTGGATCTCGGGACTGGCACCGTCGAGGCTGATGCCGACGCGCTGGATGCCGGCGGAGACGATTTCGTGTGCCAGGCCGTCGTCGACGAGGGTCCCGTTGGTGGCCAGTGCGACGCGGGAGAAGAGGCCCGTGCAGGCCCGGGCAATGTCGAAGAAGTCGGTTCGAGTGAGGGGTTCCCCGCCCGTGAGCACGACGATGGGGTCGGCGTCGGCGCGGATGTTCCGTGCCGCGTCGAGGGCTTCGGCGGTGGTGAGTTCGCCCGCGGCGGCGTCCTCCTGTGCCTCGGCGCGGCAGTGTCGGCACCTGAGGTTGCAGCGCGCGGTCAGTTCCCAGAACACGAGCCGCAGGGGAGGAGTTTCGGCGGGTTTCGCGGCGGTACCATTCATGTGTGGTTCAGCCACGAGGCGGCCTCCCGTGCCCAGTAGGTGAGGATGAGGTCGGCGCCGGCCCGGCGGATGGCGGTGAGGATTTCGAGGGCGGTGCGCTGTTCGTCGAGCCAACCCGCGGCGGCGGCGGCCTTGACCATGGCGAATTCGCCGCTGACGTTGTAGGCCGCCACCGGAGTCCGGACGTGGTCCCGCACGGCGCGCAGGACATCGAGGTACGCCAGGGCTGGCTTGACCATGACGATGTCGGCGCCCTCCTCGATGTCGAGGTCCACTTCGCGCAGCGCCTCGCGGGCATTGCGCGGGTCCATCTGGTACCCCCGCCGATCGCCGAACCGAGGGGGCGATTCGGCGGCTTCCCGGAAGGGCCCGTAGAACGACGAGGCGTACTTGGCGGAGTAGGCCATGAGGACCACGTCCGCAGATCCCGCGGCATCCAGGGCCCGCCGGATGGCGCCCACGCGCCCGTCCATCATGTCGCTGGGAGCCACCATCTGCGCCCCGGCGCGCGCGTGGGAGACGGCCATGCGGGCCAGGAGTTCCAGGGTCGCGTCGTTGTCCACGGTCTCCCCCCGGAGCACGCCGCAGTGGCCATGGTCGGTGTATTCGCAGAGGCAGACGTCGGTGCACACGAGCAGGTCCGGGACGGCACGCCGGATGCTTGCGACCGCCTGCTGCACGATGCCGTCCTCCGCGTAGCCTTCGGACCCGACGGCATCCTTGCGGGCCGGGATGCC
>JAFGRS010000895.1 GCA_016935045.1 Lentisphaeria bacterium
AGGCTCGCGAGGACGCTCGCGCGCCAGGCGACAGGATGCTCGCGAGGATCATGGTGTCGTTGGCGGCAGACTCCACTGAGGGGTTACCAACCGGTCTGGGGAGTCCTTGCCATCGCGCCGAGACGTGGTTTACTATGGGGGCGGTTGTGTCGGGATGCTCGCAGGCCGGTGCCGGCACAGTCCGGATGTTGTCTCTGGTTCCGGTCAGGCTCCATGCAGACCCTACCCGCACAACCGGTTGCAGGCGACCAGCGGGCCGATCTCCCCGAGCCGGTCGACGTCGCCGCGGTCGACGCCATCGTCTCCCGCATCGGCGACCGTCCGGAGTGCCTCATCTCCCTGCTGCGGGCGATCCAGGGCGAGTATGGCTTCCTTCCGGAAGAGGCACTGCTGCGCCTGGCGGCATGCACGCCGATCCGGCCGGCCACCATCAGTGCGGTCGCCACCTTCTTCACCCTCTTCCGTCATCGTCCGGGGGGCTGCCATACCATCGGCGTCTGCGTGGGGACCGCCTGCCACGTGAAGGGCGCCGAGGCCGTCTACGATGCCTTCCTGCGGCGCCTCGGGATCGCGCCCGGCGAGGACACGGATCCCCAGCGTCAGTTCACCATCGAGAAGGTGGCCTGCCTGGGCTGCTGCACCCTGGCCCCCGCGGTCCAGATCGGCCGCAACGTCTACGGTCATGTCCATCCCAATACCGTGGGCAACACGATCCGCGACTATCTCGACCGGATCGAGCGGCAGGCAGCCACCGTACCCGAATGGACCCCGGTGGACGCATCCCCCATTGGCGAGGTCCGGCTGGGACTTGGCTCCTGCTGCCAGGCCCGGGGCAGCGCGGCGGTCCTCACCGCCGTCCAGCAGGCCCTGGCCGCCAGCGGCCGCCGGGTCACCGTCAAGCAGGTCGGCTGCGTCGGCATCTGTTCCCTCACTCCCCTGATGGAGGTCCTCAGACCCGGCGCCGACCCCGCAACCTACACCCGGGTGGACCCGGAACAGGCCCGGCGTATCATCCACGCGCACTTCCGACCCGCCGGCGTCCTGCGGCGCGCCCGCCATGCCGCCCGTTCGGCACTCGAACGCCTCTACGGAGGCAACGGGGATTCGGAGATCGAGCGTTTCGAGGCCAACGTCCGCGATCCCGCCTGGGAGATGCAGGAGTTTCTCCGTCCCCAGAAGCGCATTGCCACGGAGTGCTGCGGCGAACTCGACCCCCTCGACTGGGACGAATACCGCCGCGGCGGCGGCTTCCTGGCCATGGAACGCTGCGTGCGCGAACTCGGCCCGGAAGACGTGCTGCGGGCCCTGACCGAGAGTGGGCTGCGGGGCCGCGGCGGAGCGGGCTACCCCACCGGGCGCAAGTGGCGACAGGTCTTCGCCGCCGGCGGCAGCCCCAAGTACGTGGTCTGCAACGGCGACGAGGGCGACCCCGGGGCCTTCATGGACCGGATGCTGCTGGAAAGCTACCCGTTCCGTGTCCTCGAGGGTGTCACCATTGCCTGCTGGGTCCTGGGCGCCGCCGACGCATACCTCTATGTCCGCGCCGAGTACCCCCTCGCCGTGGAACGCGCCACCAGGGCCATCGCCGCCATGGAACAGGAGGGCCTGCTCGGGGAGAACGTCCTCGGCAGCGGCCGCGCCCTCCGCATCCACATCGTCGAGGGCGCCGGCGCCTTTGTCTGCGGCGAGGAAACGGCCCTTCTGGCCAGCATCGAAGGCCGGCGCGGCATGCCCCGGCCGCGCCCGCCCTACCCCGCCGAGAGCGGGCTCTGGGGGCGGCCCACGCTGGTGAACAACGTCGAGACCTATGCCAGTATCCCCTGGATCCTGCGCCACGGCGCCGCCGCCTATGCCGCCATGGGAACGGAGCACTCGAAGGGGACCAAGGTCTTTGCCCTGGCGGGGAAGGTGTATCGCGGCGGGCTCATCGAGGTCCCCATGGGCATCACCCTGGGGGAGGTGGTCCAGATCGTCGGCGGCGGCGTGGCGCCCGGGCGCACCTTCAAGGCCGCGCAGATCGGGGGACCCTCGGGGGGCTGCATCCCCGCGGCCCTGAGCGACACCCCCATCGACTACGAGGCCCTCACGCGGGTGGGAGCCATCATGGGTTCTGGAGGCATCGTCGTTCTCGACAACACCGACTGCATGGTCGATATCGCGCGCTACTTCCTCGAATTCACCCAGGCCCAGTCCTGCGGCCGCTGCGCGCCCTGCCGCATCGGCACGCGGCGCATGCTCGATATCCTCGAGGACCTGTGCGGCGGCAAGGCCCGGCCAGAGGCCGTCCAGGAACTCGAGGACCTGGCCCACATGGTCAAGCGAACCAGCCTCTGCGGACTCGGCCAGACGGCGCCCAATCCGGTCCTCTCGACCCTCATGCACTTCCGCGATGAGTACGACGCGCACCTCGAAGGCCGCTGCCCCGCCGGGAAGTGCAAGGCCCTGATCCACTACGCCATCTCCGATCGCTGCATCGGCTGCACCCTGTGCGCCCAGAATTGCCCCGTGGGCGCCATCGACATGCGTCCCTTCGAACGCCACATCATCCACCAGGAGCTCTGCGTGCGCTGCGGGTCGTGCCGGGAAAACTGCCCGGAACAGGCCATCGACATCCACTCCGGAGGACAGGTGGTGGCGGGGCGGACGGCGAACGGGATCGGCGCGGGAATA
>JAFGRS010000896.1 GCA_016935045.1 Lentisphaeria bacterium
CGACTTCTTCTGGACGACCATCGTGAACGAGCAGGAACTCCTCGACCGGTTCCAGATCGAGGTGATCCCCCTCGATATGGTGACGTTTATCCGCGACAGCAGGGACCGCGCCTCGCGGGGCCGGAGCGGCTACGAAACGGAACTGCACGATTTGGCGCGTTCGGCGCGGATCGAGGGGTTCGCGGATGCGGGTCCGATGGTGCATGTGCTGGCCATGCGCGACCAGATGCTGGCGCTGGCGGCCGAGCACGGCCTGGAGGCCCTGGCCGTACAGGAGTTCACCAGCCTGGTGGATGCCATGGGGGCCTATTGTTGCTACGCGGAGTCCGCGGTCGGGGACCGGGTGACCGTTGCCTACGAATCGGATCTCCACGGTGCGGTCAGCAACATCCTGGTTCAACGGGCCAGTCTCGACACCGCCCCCGCCTTCCTGTCGGAGTTCGTGGTCCGCCATCCCGGGAACGACAACGCGGGATGCGTGTGGCATGCGGGAGCGCCGCTGGGCCTCCGCGACCCCGCTTCACCCCTGCGGATCGGTCAGCACTGGATCCTGCCCAGCCCGTTGTCCGGCATGACCCACTTCCGCCTCCGGCAGGGCCCCGTCACCATGGCCCGCTTCGACGGCAACCACGGACGCTATCTCCTGGCGGCCGGGGAAGCCGCGACCTGCGAGGGCCCCCCTACCCTGAACAATTACGTGTGGGTGGAGGTCGACGACTGGCCCCATTGGGAACGCACCCTGATGGAAGGCCCCTTCATCCATCACATGGCCATGAACTACGGCCACTACGGCGCCGCCCTGCGGGAAGCGTGCCGCTACGTGCCCGGACTGGAGTGGGTGAGTCTGAACCGGCGCTGAAACGGGACGCGCGCTGGCCGGATCCTGCGACATGGCGGCTTCCCTCGCCTCTCGGTTGGCGGGAACGGGCGCCGGCACAAAAGAACAAAGGTGGGGCGATGCTACAGAACCTGGGATGGGCCGTGATTCGGGGGGTGGACTTCCTCGGTATGCTGGTGGTCGCCCTGGCCTGCCTGATCTACCTCATCCGGGCGAGGAACCTGGCTTCGGTCCTGATGCTCGTGGGCAGTGCCTGGGAGATGGTGCTCAGCATCGCGGGCCATGGGGTGTACATCCTGCTGGCCCGGAACGTGATTTCCATCCAGTCGCACCAACCTGTCGCCCTTGGGCTCCGGGCTGTGGCCCTGGTGGGGATGCTCGTCTTCGCCATCGGCCTGATTCTGATGGCCATGGGCACGCAACCCCGCCGGAAGATGGCGCCAATCCCGCCTGCCCCGCCCCCGCCGCCGGTCCCATGATCCGCCAGGCGCCAACCGCCGCGCCACAGCTCCACCCCGTGCGGTCCATGACCCCCGCCCCGGTCGGGCCCGCCCGGTACCCGGCGGGCAGCGGCCGGCACCCGACAGCGCCGAAACGGTGGGCCCCAACGCGCGCCAACGCCGGCATCCGATACCGCCGAGACGGCGGGCTCCAGCGCGGGGCGGGCGGGTGTCGTGCAGGCGCGGCAGGGCGAGATCGGGCCCCGCCGGAATGCCCGGGATCAGAACACGGTCACCTCCCAGCCGAGGTAGTGGCTGAGTGCCTCGTGGACCGCGGCCAGATGGTGGCCCGGGGCGGCACTGACGTGGTGCCGGTAACCGTGTTTGCCCACGTGCAGCAGCACATCCTGCAGGCGGTCGAAGCGTGCCACTCCCGCGCAGCCGAAGAACTCCTCCGGGATCGGGTCCCGGGTGAACTCGGCCTGGCCAAGGTAGCACTTCAGGCGTCCCTCTTCGGTGAGCAGGCTGCCGTAGGTAAAGGGCATGGGCCGGATGCGCCCCTGGTTGCAGCCGAAGCTGTTGCCGGCGCCCACCGCCGTCGCCAGCATGTAGTGGTCGACGATGCAGCCTTTGTCGGTCATCAAATCGAAGGCGACCGGCCCGCAATGGAAGAGGATGCAGCGGTTCGGGTCGTCCCCGTAGTTGTTGTTCCAGTCGAGGCACATGGTGGGATGCCCGGAAGCGAGCCGAAGGGCGTGCATGGTCACCGCGTTGCCCACGTCGACTTCGCAGGCGGCCGTGATGCCGCCGTTGTTGAGGTCCCCCAGCACCACGCAGGGCGCGATGCAGAGCTGCTGTTCCATCTCCAGCCAGCAGCGCAGGGCCAGCGCATCCAGGCCGTACTCCTCGATGACCTCGCCGAGGACGACCCGCAGCTTGACCAGGTTCTCCCTGCTCCGGGCCGGTACCCCGTCCCAGCAGCAGGCCTCGGCCAGCCGTTGCCAGGTGGCCGCGTAGGCATCCCCCTCCGGCTGCCGTTCGTTCACCCGCTGGATGATCATCGACAGGTCCAGGGTTTCCGTCGTGATTCCGGCCCGTTGCAGGGCCAGTTCGTCGATGCGGACCGTCTTGAAGGCAGTCGTTCGCGCCCCGATGGCGCCGACGGTCAGGTCCCGCATGCCGCGCACGATGCGGCAGACGCGGTCGAACTGGTCGAGGTGTGCCGCGAAGGCGGCGGAACGGGGATGGACGGTGTGGGGCGGCAGGGCCGTGAACCGGATGCCGTACTGGCAGAACATGTCCATAATCGAGAACTTGCCGCAGAACGCGTCCCGGCGTTCCGCCTGGCCCATCCGGTCGAGTTCGTCGGGGTAGGCCTGGACCAGGATCGGTACCCCCGCGTGTTTCAGGGCGGTCACCGCCCCCGTTTCGTCGCCGAAGTTGGGCAGCGAGACGATCACGCCATCCACCCGCTCCCGGTTCTCGGCCAACCAGTCGGCGAACAGCCGCCCTTCGGCAACGGTCTCCACGGCGCCGTGCCGGGTGGCGGCGGGGTCCATCATCCGGACCCCATACCCCGCCGTCTCAAGGACCTCCCCAAGCTCCGCCCGGGCTGCTTCCAGCAGCGACGCCGGGAAGAACCCCCGGTTGCCGATGTAGACCGCGAAGGTGCTCTTGCCGGTACCCGTGTTTCTGCCTGCCATCGCGCGTACTCCTTACTGGCTGATCACCTGGAAATCGTAGAAACGGTTGACACCCTCGCACCCCGTGATGCCCGCATGGCATTCCGCCGGGAGGTTGCCGTCGCGGTACCCGCCCACTTCCTGCCCATCCACCGAGATGCTCACCAGGTCGCCCCGTGCGCTGCGGTCGATCCGCACCTCGAAAGTGTGTCGCTTGCCGGGTTCGACGGCGAGGTTCCAGTAGGCAAGCTTGCGCCAGGCGGGTTTGCCGTCGGTCCACTCGTGACGCCACACGTTGACACCCCTGTCGTAGAGCACGAACTCGGTGTGCTCGCGGTACTCCGGGCGGCCCTGTTCGTCGTGGCCGAGATCCGCTGCCAGGACCAGGAGGGGCGCCATGCGGTGCTCGAATGCCAGCGTGGCCTTGAGGCTCAGGTTGCCCGAGAAACGTCTGGCCAGGACCATGCTCGTGTAGCACTCGGGGGCCCGGTCCCCGAGCATGGAGTCCGCGGAAGCATCGGCCGGTGTCCGGTTGGCGATGTGGTCCTTCTCCTGCACCCAATCCCCCATGTGCGCCCAGCGCGGGCTCTTGACCATGATCCAATCGCGCGCCTGCCAGGCGCCGGCGGCAAACCGACAGGAGGCACTGTCGGCTGCCGTGGCGACGGAAACCGCGAGGAACAGGGCCACCCACCCATGCCGGGGCGCCGGCTTCACGATTCCCCCTCCTGCGGACCCAGGCGCCGACGGAGCTGCTCGACCGCCAGCCGCGGGTTCGCCTTGCCTCGACTCAGCCGCAGTACCTGGCCGACAAGGTACTGCAGCGCGCGCTCCCTGCCGGCACGATACTGGGCGACGGCATCCGGGTTCGCCGCGATGGCGGCCGCGGCGTACTCCCCGATCGCATCCGTGTCGCTGACTTGGGAGAGACCCTGTGCCGCCACAATCGCGCCGGGCCCCCTGCCCGTCCGGAACATCTCCCCAAAGACCCCCTTGGCCTGCTTGCCGCTGATGGAACCGGCCGCAACCAGGGAAACAAGCTCTCCCAGGGACTCCGCCGCGACCGGGCAATCCGCCAGCCCGATCCCCGCGGCCGAGAGGGCCCCCATCATCTCGGTGATCATCCAGTTGGCGACGGCTTTGGGGTCGGGAGATGCGGCCGCCGCACGCTCGTAGTAGTCGGCCAGGGCCTTGTCCGACGTCAGCACGGCAGCATCGTACCCGGTCAACCCCAGGACCCTCACCAGACGCTGCCGTCGGTGCCGCGGCGCCTCCGGCAACAGCGCCGCGATTTCCCGGGCGCTTTCGGCCGTCGTCTCCAGCGGCATCAGATCCGGCTCCCGGAAGTAGCGGTAGTCGTGGGCTTCCTCCTTGATGCGCTGCGGAAACGTCACCCCCGCCGCGTCGTCCCAGCCGCGGGTCTCCTGCAGGACCCGGCCGCCGCGGTCCAACTCGTCCGCCTGCCTGCCGATCTCGTAGCACAGGGCACGGTGAACAGCCCGGAAGCTGTTCAGGTTCTTGATCTCCACTTTCTCGCCGAGGGTCTCCTGGCCCCGCGGGCGGACGGAGACATTGACGTCGCAGCGCATCTGGCCCTTCTCCATGTCGCACGTACTCACGTCCGCGTACTGCATGAGCTGCTTGAGTTCGGTGAGAAAGGCATGGGCCTCGTCCGCCGTGCGCATGTCCGGCTCGGTGACGATCTCCAGCAGCGGCAGGCCGGCGCGGTTGAAGTCCACGGCACTGGCCCGGCCCAGGTGCGTCAGCTTCCCCGTGTCCTCCTCGAGATGCATGCGGGTCAGGCGCACGGTCCTCTCCTCGAGGGGATCCCCCGAAAAACCGCTGCCGCCAAGGAGGATGCCTCCCCCCCGGCACAGGGGCCGGTCGAACTGCGAGATCTGGTAGTCCTTCGGCATGTCCGGGTAGAAGTAGTTCTTGCGGTCGAAGGTGCTGACTCCAGTCACCTCGCAACCGCACATCAGTCCCGCCACCAGGGTCTTGCGGACCGCCTCACGGTTGACGACCGGAAGCACACCGGGATACCCCAGGCAGATCGGACACACGCGCGTGTTCGGCTCGCCCCCGAAATCGTTCGCACAGCCGCAGAACATCTTGCTCCGGGTCAGGAGCTGCGTGTGGACCTCCAGACCAATGACCGCTTCGTAGTCCATACACCCCCGCCTGCCGCAGACCCAAAACCAACATACCGGGCACATGCAAGCCAACGCCCGAACAACATAGCCACACGAACGCCTTCCCCCAAACCCGGGCCGACGAGCGGGCGCATGTCAGCTCCGTAGGTCCCCATGCCGCACGAGTTCTGCCACACCGCATGTGTCCACCCGAGAACCCCGGGGACATGGC
>JAFGRS010000156.1 GCA_016935045.1 Lentisphaeria bacterium
CCGGCACTCCGGATAGGTCCATGGTCCATGGTCCATTGTCCATGGTCCTTGCACCGCAATGAGATGTGTAGCAGTCCCGAGACGTTGCGACCGAGGAGCAAGAGGCCATGGCACTGGGTCGGGACGAGTTCCGCTATGTACTCAGGGACAGTGTGCGGCGGGAGGTCGCCTTTGCCCAGACGGACCAGAATCGTGGCCTGCCGGCGCCGCCGGTGCAGAAGCCGTGTGGTCCCGGGGCTCGTCTCCTGTCCCTGCCCGAGGCCCGGTCCTTGGCGTCCCTGGCTCGTCTCTCCCTGTGGAACGCGGTATCCCAGCGGGAGAGTCGCAGGGCCTACGGTCGGAGTGCCCTGACGCTGGAGGAACTGGCCTGGCTGCTGTGGGCGACGCAGGGGGTGAAGGCGACGGCAGGGATCAGCACCCTGCGCACGGTGCCATCGGCGGGGGCTCGCCATCCCCTGGAGACCTACGTATTCGTCTTCCGGGTCCGGGGCATGGAACCGGGGTTGTACCGTTACCTGCCGCTGGACCATGCGCTGTGCTTCGAGTACGCCGAGCCGGGTCTGGACCGGTGTCTTGGCGAGGCATGCCTCGGGCAGGACTTCGTGGGGAGGGGTGCCGCAACCTTTGCCTGGACGGCCATCCCGTACCGGACGGAGTGGCGGTACGGTCTGGCGGCCGCGCGGGTCATCCTTCTGGACGCGGGACACGTCTGCCAGAACCTGTACCTGGCCTGTGAGGCGATCCGCTGCGGGACGTGCGCCATCGGCGCCTACGATCAGGACGCGGTGGACCGCCTCCTCCGTGTCGACGGGCGGGACGAATTCGCGGTGTATCTCGCTCCCGTGGGGCGCAAGGCAGAATGAGGGAGCCGCCCCGGGTCCTCCCAATGCCGCACCCGTCTTTCCGTAATCCCCTGGAGCGCCCGCGGCCCCGCGGGCAACCCCTCTTCCCGCAATCCCCTGGAGCGCCCGCGGCCCCGCGGGCAACCCCTCTTCCATACGCACTCCTTCGGGACGATCAGCACAGCAGCTCGGCGATCTGGACGGCATTGAGGGCGGCGCCCTTGAGGAGCTGGTCGCCGCACACGAAGAGCGCCAGTCCACGGTCGCAGCTCAGATCGTCACGGATGCGTCCCACGAGCACGTCGTCCTGTTCATTGGAGAGGATGGGCATGGGGAAGGTATTCCCGGCCCGGTCGTCGACCACCCGCACGCCGGGGGCGGCGGCGAGTGCGGCGAGGGCCTCGTCGACACGGACCTTGCGCTCCTGCTCGATGGTGATGGCCTCGGCGTGGCTCCGCAGCACGGGCACGCGGACACAGGTTGCGCAGACCCGGATCTCCTCGTCGTGCAGGATCTTGCGCGTTTCGTGGACCATCTTCATCTCCTCCTGGCAGTAGCCGTTGGCGCCGATGTCGGAGTTGTGGCTGAAGAGATTGAAGGCGTAGGGGTGGGGCAGGACCGTGGGAGTGTACGGTCGGGCCTCGATGGCGGCCCGGGTGGCGTCGAGGAGTTCCTGCATCGCCTTGGCCCCGGCGCCGCTGGCGCTCTGGTAGCTGCTGACCACGATTCTGCGGATGGGGCTGATGTCATGGAGGGGCTTGAGGGCGACCACCATGATGATCGTGGTGCAGTTCGGATTGGCGATGATGCCCTGGTGGCGTGCCGCATCCTCCGGGTTGACCTCCGGCACCACCAGCGGCACATCCGCCCGCATGCGGAAGGCGCTGGAATTGTCGATGACGACCGCTCCGGCCCGCACGGCGGCGGCCGCGAACTCGCGCGACCGCGGCGCCCCGGCACTGAACAGCGCCATGTCGACGCCCCGGAAGGAGTCCTCCGTGAGCTTCTCCACCGGGGTCGGCTCCCCCCGGAAGGAGAGCTTCACGCCGACCGAACGCTCCGAAGCCAGGAGCCGCAGATCGGCCACGGGAAAATCCCGCTTCTCCAGCATCCGGATCATCTCGGTTCCGACCGCGCCTGTTGCGCCTGCAATCGCCACCCTGTACGTGCGACCCATGGGAACTGCCCTCTCGATTGCGTCCGCTGCCCGGGGTTCGGGCATGCCCTGCTCACATACTGCCGCACCGTGGTCCCGGGCGGCAGACAAGGACAATGCAAAGGCCCCGGCGGATTGCGGCCGGGGCCTTCAGGACCGTGACTCGGGACCGGATCTTCAGGCCAGTTGGCCTGCCACCAGGTCGCCGACTTGGCTGGTGCTGTAGCCCATGCGGCCCGCGGCCATGGACTTGAGTTTGGTCCCGGTGACGACGGCCACCGCCTCTTCGATGGCATCGGCCGCCCCAACCTCGCCCAGTTCCCGCAGCAGCATCGCGCCGCTGCAGATGGCGGCGAGGGGATTGATGACCCCCATGCCGGTGTATTTCGGGGCGCTGCCGCCGATGGGCTCGAACATGCTCACGCCGGCCGGGTTGATGTTGCCGCCCGCGGCGATGCCCATGCCGCCCTGGGTCATGGCGCCAAGGTCGGTGATGATGTCGCCGAACATGTTCCCGGTGACGATGACGTCGAACCACTCCGGGTTCTTGACCATCCACATGCAGGTTGCGTCGACGTGGCAGTAGTCGGTTTTCACGTCGGGGTATTCCGCGGCGATTTCGTAGAAGGCCCTTTCCCAGAGGTCATAGACGTAGGTCAGGACATTGGTCTTGCCGCACAGGGTCAACTGGCCGATCTTGCCGGCGTGCCGGTCGGCGTCCTTGAGTCCTTTCCAGGGGGCATCCGGCGTATGGCGCCGGCGGACGCAGTCGAAGGCATAGCGCAGGCAGCGCTCGACCTGGAAGCGGCTGTAGACCATGCTCTGGATGGCGACTTCCTGGGGAGTGCCCTTCATGGAGATGCCGCCCACGCCGGTATAGAGTCCGCCCGTGTTCTCGCGCACGACCACGTAATCGATATGTTCGGGCTTCTTCCCGGCCAGGGGAGTCTCGACCCCGGGAAAGAGCTTCACCGGGCGCAGGTTGATGTACTGGTCGAGTTCGAAACGCAGGCGCAGCAGGATCCCCTTCTCGAGGATCCCCGGACGGACCTTCGGGTGGCCGATGGCGCCCAGAAAAATGGCATCGTGCGCCCGCATCTCCTCGGCCGCGCTCTCGGGCAACACCTCACCCGTGGCCAGGTAGCGCTCCCCCCCGAAATCGTACTGCCGGGGATCCAGCCGGAAGCCGAACTTCGACGCCGCGGCCTGCAGGACCTTCATGCCCTCGGCGGTGACCTCGGGACCCGTTCCGTCGCCGGGAATGACGGCCAGTTTGTACGTCTTCGTTGCCACGGTCCGCTCCATGTCTTGACTCTTGACCTGTTTGACCCTGCAGGGCACAGCGCCCCGCGCGGGACAATCGGGGATTCTCCCGCACGTTGGAAAACACGTACTATACCATGACACCCGGCGCAGTCCACGCGTCACACCATCGGCGC
>JAFGRS010000157.1 GCA_016935045.1 Lentisphaeria bacterium
AGGAGTCGGACTGGATGCGCCTGGACACGACTTCAAGGGCTGTTGACGGCAAGGTCCTGATCGGCGTCGTCTATGGTGGTCCTGCCCGGACGCCGGTTGCCGGAGCCACCATCGTCTGCTCCTGGGACAACCTGACAACGCAGACGAAGCAGGACGGTACGTACTCACTGCCGTTGCCCAGCAGTTTTGGGGGCGCGCAGTTCACCGTCAGCGCCCCCGGGTTCGTAACCTACCGGATGACAACGATCTTCGTCGGCTGGGATCGAGGCACGCATGCTTACGACTTCTTCCTCCAGCCGGTAGTGCCTCCCGCACGCCAGCCGGTGGTCCGTTCGCTACGCTCCCAGTACGGGGAACTGTTCCCGGTCCTGGATGGAGTCGCAGTGACCAACCGGTACAGCGCGCAGGTGGACTGGAACGGGACGCCCGGGACGCTGCGTTTCCAGGCACCGGGGCAGGCGCTGACCGCTTCCGGCAGTGCCGCGACGGAAGAACTGTCGGTGGAGTTCGACATGGGCACGGCGTTCGATCCTGTTGCCTCGGTGGCCCCGGGCTGGCGGAAGTCCAACCCGCTGGTCGTGACGGCGATCAATGGCGAGGGCCAGGCATCGGCCCCGGTGACCGTATACCCCGGCGTCTTCCGGGTACCGGAATGGGTCATCGGTCTGCCCAACGCCGAAGTGACCATGGCTGTTGGGCACGGTGGCTGGGAGTTTGGAGTGGACGCACGCTATCCGGCCTCGCCCGTGATGGGCATGACCGATGTGCCGGAATGGGTGCCGTTCATCGGTGGGCAGTTCGGGCTGGAGTCCACGCAGGCGATCCTGCAGGGAGAGTTCAGGTCTGCGTCTTCTTCGGGCCGGATCACCGTATCGGGCGGGACCGGGTTCCGCGCAGGGGGTATGGGGAGCGTGGCGGGCAGCGCCGGTGGAGGACTCGGCTTCACGTTGGGTGATGCCTGGTCCGTGGACGGGCTCTTCGGGCTCACAATCGAGGGCGAAGTAAGCCAGGGCCTGGGCGTGTTGGAATGCGTACCGGTCCCGGCTGTGCAAGTCTTTGCGCAAACGCCGGGTGGTCAGCTCGTCAACGACCGGGTGATGCTGTTTGCGGAAGTTTCGCCCGAGGTGGCGCTGGAGGTGGCCTTTGGCCTTCTGTCTGCCGAGGGCGGGGGTTGGGACCTGGGCTTCAAGGGGACGGATGTCGAGATCGGGGTGGGGCTGACCGGCGGGGTCGAGATCGACCTGACGAGGGCATGCCGGGTCCGCGGGTATGCGGAAGGCACGCCCAAGGTATTCCTGCATTTTCCCGGCGAGCCGGAGTGGTTCACCCGGGCCGAGGTCTGCTTCCGCACGGGTGTACAGGTCAAGAGCTTCTTCGATACGGTTCTCCTCAAAGCCGAAAAGGTTTGGTACCTTGTGCTTTACGATTCGGCCGAGGGGGCGAGGAGAGCAGCCTCCGACATTCCCGGCGCGATCGTCAAGGGGAAAACGGTCCTCGTGCCCCAGACGCTGCTGTCCGAGCGCAACACAGCCATCCGGGGACCGCAGGAAGGAGGGTATGTCTTCCTTTCCGCGGACCGAAAGCAAGGAAACCGGGGTACAGAGACCGTACTGCTGGCTGACGCCTTCAGCGAGTGTCGACCTTCGCTGGCTGTCGACAGCGGCAGGAAGTTGCTGGTGTTCGTGGCCGACACGGCGGCGAAGGCCGACCTGCAGAGCACGGAGATCCAGTACTCGCTCGACACGGGGACGGGCTGGAGTGTACCCACGGCCATCACGGCGGACACCCATCTGGATTGCTCGCCCCAGGTGGCCTTCGATGAGGGCGGCAACGCAGTGTCCGTCTGGCTCCGCTCGCGCCATGGCGACCTGACCGACCCCGCTGCGGTCGAACCCGAAATGGAAGTGGCCTATGCCGTTCTCGATGCCGCGAGCGGCACGTGGACCTCCCCGCAGTTTCTGACCGACAACACGTATGTCGACTACGGTGCCCGTCTGGTGCGGGGCAACGACGGCAGCCTGCTGCTCGTGTGGGCGGCGAACGAGGGCAACGAGATCGTGGGGACCGCGGCGCACCCGACGCGACTGCTCGCCCGGCGCTGGGACGGTACCTCGACGGCCTGGGGGCCGGAGATTGTCGCGGTTGAGGGAACCGAAGGCATCGGGACGGCGGAGTTCTCCGCCGCATGGTCGGGCACGGCCGGGGAGATTGTGTTTGTGAGAGACGGCGACCTGGACTTCGGGACCGGAGACGACACGGAACTGGTCCGGGTGAGTTTCGACGGAACGGCCTTCTCGGCGCCGGTCGCGGCCACGGCCGATGCCGGGGTGCCCGTCGCGGACCGGACGCCGGAACTGGCCTGTGACAGCACCGGCGTCTTTCATCTGGCTTGGCTGCGGGAAGAGCAACTGCTCCTGGCAGAAGGGCTCGACATCGCCAACGCAACGGTCGTGCGGGACCGCGGCAAATCGACAGGTCTGACAGGGTTCCGTCTGATCCGGAGCGCGGAGGACAGCCTGTTCGTGGTCTGGCCCGATGATACGGATGGCCAGGCCGACCTCTGGTGCCGTGCTTTCGACCCGGTCCATCGTGTCTGGGGGCGGGACGGAAGGCTGACGAATGATACTGCAATGGAAAAAGCAGTAGACGTCGCCGTGGAAGCCAACGGCGAACTCCTCCTCGCCTACGCCAAGACGGCGATCATCATGGAGACCGTCGAGGTCGAGTTGGAGGGTACGCGCCAGACAGTCACCATAGAAAACGTGCATCGCGAGGGTGCGACGGACCTGGTACTGCTCCGGCACGCCATCGAGGTCGATCTTCGGGTCGGCGCCATCGAGCTGGACCCCGGCAACCCGGCCCCAGGAGAGGAGGTCCAGATCGCGGTACGCGTGGCCAACGCCGGGGATGGTTCCTGCGGCAATGTGGCCGTGGCGCTGTACGACGGCGACCCGGCCGACGGGGGTACCTGCATCGGCGAGGTGCAGACGCTCGCCGAGGCACTCCCGGGCCAATCGGAGGCGGTGTTGGCGTGGACCTGGACCGTGCCTGACGGGGACCGTTCCCGGGTGCTGTGGGCAGTGGCGGATCCCGAGGACGCGGTCCCGGAACCTGTGGAAGAGAACAATGCCGCTCAGCGAGCCGTCGTGCTGGCCGACCCCGCTGCCGTGGCGGCCTCGGCCCGGTGGCTGCGCGACAATGTGTACGTACTGTCCGCGACCTTGCGGAATGCCGGGGTCGTCTCGACGGGGCCTTTCTCCGTGAGATTCCTGCTCGGGGACGAGAGTGCGGGTGTGGAGATTGGCAGTGTGTACGTGGCCGGACTGCTCCCCGGGTGGGAGGATGTGGTTCCTATCGAGTGGGATGCAGGCGGCACGATACTTCCCGCTGCAGTGCAGGCGGAGATCCTCCTTGACGGCGCTTGGGTAGAGTCCGATGTATCGAACAACACGGCGACCATGCAGGTCAACGAACCGGTACTCAGGATTCCCCCCGCTCCCAGCGGGCTTGCGGCGGTGCCTACCGTCCATCAGGTTCACCTTACCTGGACGGACAACGCGGAAGACGAGGACGGGTTCCGCCTGACGCGCGGGGGAGGTCCGGGGGGCGAGGAGGAGATCGGGTTCGTCGGGGCGGGAGTGACGGCCTACACGGACGACACAGTCGAGCCCGGCACGGAGTACACGTACGCGGTCTTTGCCTACAACGCTACCGGAATGGGGGAAACGTCGGCACCCGTCACCACAAGGACATTGACGGACACCGACGGGGACGAACTCCCGGACGAATGGGAACAGGCGATCGTGGACGCCGACGCTGACGATGACCTGAATGGCGTAGGAGATGTCTTCCCGGAGGATGATTTCGATGGTGACGGGGCCTCCAACCTGGCCGAGTTCCTGGGCGGGAGTAACCCCACCGATCCGGGGAGCCTCCCTGTCTACACGCTGACGTATACGGCCGGTGCGCATGGCACTGTGGCAGGGGACTCTCCCCAGACCGTCGAGCATGGCAGCGCCGGGACGGCGGTCACGGCCGTGCCCGATGGTTGCCACGGGTTCGTGCAGTGGAGCGATGGATCGACCGCCAACCCGCGCCAGGACAAGAACGTCACCGCGGACATCGCCGTCACGGCCGAGTTCGCCATCCTGCGGTACACCCTGACCTATACCGCCGGGGCCAACGGTACGATCACGGGTCCCACCCCGCAGGTCGTGGACTGTGGCAGCAACGGTCAGGCGGTGACGGCGGAGCCGGCGGTTGGATTCAGTTTCATCCGCTGGAGCGATGGCGTGATCGAGAACCCCCGGCAGGACTGGGCCGTCTCCGCTGACGTCACCGTGACGGCGGAGTTTGCCGATGTCACCCCACCGGGAGCACCCGGGGTTTGCCAGGAGACAGGGGCAATCGATGGTGTCGGCATTCACTCCGTCTCCGACGAGTTCACCGGCTCTGGGTGGGACCTTCGAGCCATACACATCGTGGACAGCAGCGGACTCTCGGGCGACCCACCCGTGCATGCACAGACCGTCTTCCCGGGCGGCGAGTCCTGGCAGACCGGTACCTCATCGGGGACGGGCAGTGTCGCCTTCGATCTGGGGGCACCCGCCGAGGTGGCTCGCGCGCACGTCTGGAACCTCAACTTCTATCCGCCCTATCACGGCCGGGGGGCGCGCGATGTAGCCGTCTTCAGCTCCCTTGATGGCGTCGTATGGAACGGCCATGGGACGGTGACCTTCCCCATCGCGACGGGCGCCGATGGCGATCCAGGCTTCGACCTCGATGCCAGTTCCTGGGGTGAAACGCGCTATATCCGGTTTGACATTCTCAGCAACTTCGGCCTGGCCGACAATGCCGGTCACGTCGGTCTGTCGGAGGTCCAGTTTCTGCGACGTCAGGTCCAAGGCCGGCCCACATGGGCCTGGAGTGGCTCCGGTGGCGGTGTCGGCGAGTTCCGCATCCGCCTTGACAACGAAAACCTGAGCGAGGGCGCCATCCTTACCCAGGCCACGTGGTGGACCCCGCACGAGCCGCTCAGCCATGGGCCGCACACGCTATACGTTCAGGAGCGGGACGACGCCGGGAATTGGTCGGCAAGCGGCAGTCTCACCATTGACGTCATCCGCAGCTACACCGTCACCTTCCAGGAGGGGGCCCACGGGGCTTTGGATGGTGGCACGCCGGATGTTGAGATAACAGTGGAGCACGGCGACCCGGCGCCGGCGGCGCCTGCCGTGACCGCAGACGCATGTTGGGACTTCGCGGGGTGGGCACCGGCCCTGCCCGCAACCATCACGGAGGACGTGGAGACCACCGCGCAGTATACCCAGCAGACGTACACGGTGACCTTCCGGCC
>JAFGRS010000897.1 GCA_016935045.1 Lentisphaeria bacterium
CGTCTGTTGCGTTGGACGGTCCGGTTGTGATCGACCGGGGGCAGCCGTTGCGGGGTGCGGGATCGCTGCGGGTGCGGGAGCCTGTCGTCGTCTCCATTCCCCGAACCGCTGCGCTGGGCCCGTCCGTGACCCTTGCGCTTTCGGCGCGGGGGATTCCTCCGGGACATCGGCGTCTGTTTTCGGCCTACAACGGCGGTTCCATTCGGGAGGGGGAAGGGGAGTTGGTGTTCGACCTGGTGGCCGGGGGCGCCTTTCCGGACGGCACGGGTCTGCGTTTTCAGTACGATGGGGTGCACGTGGCCGCCAGGGTGAGCGACCTGCCCGGCTGGGCGGACGCCTTCGCCGGGGATGCGGTCCATCACCTGGCCGTGACCTGGGACGACGGCGTCGTGTGCCTATTCTACGACGGCACGATGGTGGCTTCGGGGGGGAGCCCCGGCCGGGGGGAGGTCCGCCTGGCGTTGGGAGACCTGCGTTTCGGGGAGGACTACCCGCCCACGGGACTCGCAAACGAACCCTTCCTCGGAACGGCGGACGACATCCTGGTGCTGGCCGAGGCGCTGTCGGGAGAGGACCTCGCCCGGCTGGCCGCCGAGGGCTCCGGCTTCCTCGTGGACCGGCAGGCCCGAGGAGTGCTCTACAGCATGGACGACGCGGCCGGCACGACCCTGATCGACCGCCTGACCGCGGACGGGGCCTCGGATGCGACGCTGCCGGCGTCCGCCGGGCCGCTGCCCGGGGATTGCCAACTGCTTCTGAACGCCGCCACGTCGGCGGGAGGGGGTATCCGCGTCGAACTTCAGGACGGCAATGGCGTCGCGCTCCCGGGCCATGGGCTTGCGGACAGCGATGTGCTGTTTGGCGACGGCATTGATCTTGCCGCCTCCTGGGGGCAACGGACGGAGTTGAGGCACCTGGCGGGGCAGCCGGTGAGGATCCGCTTCGAACTCCGCGACGCGGATCTGTACGCCCTCCGTTTCGGCCGTCCGGAGTCCCTGCTGCCGAGGGGGCCGGACAGGGCAGAGCACTAGCGGGCCGCTCCATGCAAGGAGTCACCATGTCTGACCGACAATCCTCAGCGCCCAAGACCCTGGACCAACTCGACGACATGGTCCATGCCTATCAGCACGCGCGCATCCTCCTCAGCGCCGTCGAGCTGGATCTCTTCAGCCACATCGGCGCCGGCGGGGCGGAGGCCCGGGAGATCGCCGTCCGGGCCGGGACCGATCCCCGGGCCACGGAGATGCTCCTGAATGCCCTGACCGCCATCGGGATCCTGGCCAAGAGGGAGGGGCGCTTCCACCTCGGGGAAGTGGCGGCAGACCACCTGGTTGCCGGAGCGCTCGGGGACGCCCGACCCCTGTTCCTGCATGTGTCCGAACTATGGCGACGCTGGTCTGTCCTCACGGACTGCGTACGCCGGGGCGCTCCGGCCCCGGCCGCAGAATCCGGGCGGTCCTGTCGCCGGGGGGGAGGCTGATCCTGCGCGACTTCCTGATGAGCGAAGACGGGATCGACCCGGCCTTCGGCGCGGTGTTCGCGGTGAATATGCTGGTGAGCAGTACGGGGGGCGGTTCCTACAGCGAGGGCGAGTACCGGCGGTGGCTCACGGAGGCGCAGTTCAGGGATATCGAGAGCCTTGCCGTACCGGATGCCGGCAACACCCGATTGCTGTTCGCGTCCGTGGCGGGGTGAACGGAGAGGAGGCGGTTGCCCCGGAGACCGCGTATCCCAGGGGAAGGGATACCGCGGAGACCGCGGGCTCCAGGGATACGGGTAGGTTCCGTTCCAACGCCGGGGTTGTGCAGCCCGGTCCGTGGAGTAGATTCGGCAGCACCGCAGGCGGATGCGCCGGGGCTCTCCGACGTGACTGCGGCGCGGGATGACTGGAGGCGCACACGGCGCGATTCCGGCGGCTCGTGGTCGTGCATGGAGGCGCACGCGGATGACCTTGCGGGGCTGGATTGTCGGCATGGCGCTGGCGCTGTTCATTGCCGGCGCGGGATACATCAACGACCGGGTGCTGGATCTGGAGAGTGTCAACAACGGGCACCAGTTGGCCATCATCGTGACCGGGTGGATGGTGGTTGCGGTGGTGCTTCTGAACCCGCTGGTGTTCCGCTGGCGCCGTCGGCGCGCCTTCCGGCCGGCCGAGATCGGGCTGGTGGTGATCCTGATGCTGGCGGCCTGCAGCATTCCAGGTCGCGGCCTGATGGAGCAGTTTGCGCAGGCCCTCGTCATGCCGTACCACTGGGAGCGGGTCACTCCCGGCTGGCAGGCCAACGAGATGCTGGGATACGCGCCGCCGCAGACCCTCGTCGATGCCGAGGACTACGACGATGTGGTGACCCACTTCGTCACCGGTTCGGAGCAGTCCCTGTCGCAATACCCCAGTGCCTGGACGAGGCTGAAGCGCACGTGCAGGCAGGTGCCCTGGTCGGCCTGGGCACGTCCCATGCGCACCTGGGTCCCGATGGTGTTGCTGAGCGTGGTCAGCATGGTGGGGATGGCCCTGATCGTGCACCGGCAATGGTCGGGCTACGAGCACCTGCAGTACCCCATTTCGGCCTTCACGACTTCCCTCATCGACCGGGAGCCGGACCGGGCCTATGCGCCGGTGCTCCGGAACCGCGCCTTCTGGATCGGGTTCGGGATCGTCTTCCTGATCCGTCTGAACAATGGTCTCTGCCAGTGGTTCCCCGATTATCTCATCCCGGTGCGCCTCCATTTCTACTTCCATCCCTTTGCCGCGAAGTGGGACATCCTGTACCGGAATCCCTGGTCCTGGGGCCTCCTGAGGCTCGAAGTGTTCCCCCTGGTGATCGCCTTCGCCTTCTTCCTCAACAGCGAGATCTCCTTGACCATGGGGCTCTCCCAGATCCTCTGGGCCTGCGTCTGCATCCCGATGATCAGCAACGGGATCAGCGTCGCGACGGACTACGACATCGGGGGTTGGCAGGGCTGGCACCGGGCCGGCAGCTACACGGCCTTCACGCTGATGCTGCTCTACGCCGGGCGTCACCACTACTGGGAGACCCTGCGCAAGGCGGTGCTGCGTTGGCGGGGCGGGGACGAGGATTCGGCCGCGGTATGGGGCTGGAGGCTGTTTCTGGTGGCGGTGGCAGGGTTGACTACCCTGGTGATCCGCCTGGGCTTGAGTTGGCCCATCGCGGTAGGGACGGTTCTGCTGATGCTGATGACGTTTCTGATCGTCTCCCGGATCAGTGCCGAGACGGGTCTGTTCTTCATCCAGCCCGGCTGGCAGCCCTTCGGGACGTTGATGCCCTTGTTTGGGGCCTATGCCATGGGCCCGTCGAGCATCGTGGTGTCGGCGCTGGTGTGCGGGGTGTTGTGCATCGACCAGAGCCAGGCCCTGATGCCCTATCTCACCAATGGACTGAAGATCGGCGAGTCCCTGAAGCTCCGGCCCCTGCCGGTCGCCGCCGGAACCACGGCCCTGTGCGCCGTGGGCATCGGCCTGGCCATCGTGATTGTCCTCATCGCCTCCTACGACTTCGGCACCCCGACGCACTACGGATGGTCGTACCACCGCATCCCCACGATGCCGTTCCGGGCCGCGGAGCCGGCGCTGATGCAACTCAAGGCCACCGGGCTGCTGGCGGAATCGGAGGCGCTTTCGGGTTGGCAACGCCTGGCCGCCATGAAGCCCGACGCGAAGTTCCTCTGGGCGGCAGGGTTCGGTTTCGTGGGCGTGGTGGTGTTCAGCATGTTGCGTCTGCGGGTGCCCTGGTGGCCGCTCCACCCCGTGCTGTTTCTGATCTGGGCAACCTATCCCCTGGCCGTTATGTCGCACTCCTTCCTCCTCGGCTGGATGGTCAAGAAGGCGGCCCTGCGCTTCGGCGGCAACCGGCTGGTGCAGAGGATGAAACCCTTCGCCATCGGCGTCATCGGCGGGGAGATCTGCGGGGCCCTCGTCTTCATGGCCGTGGGCGCGGTCTACTTCTTCTGGACCGGACGCAAGCCCATCACCTACCGTTACTTCCCGCGCTGATACCGCGGAGACCCCGGGCTCCAGGGGGGCGCGGTACGGCCGGCGGTCTCCGACGGCCAAGGCATGGCCGCGAGGCCGCGGCCGGTCCAGGAGAGATCCCGCCCGGGGACCGTGCGGGGTACTGGGGACGGGGGGATCCCGCCCGGGGACCGTGCGGGGTACCGGACCGCCCGCGAGACCGCGGCCGGTCCGGACAGACAGGAGACGATCAGGAGCGCACGGCCAGGTGGAGTCCCTTGAGGTAGCGTGTTTCCGGGATGTGGAGGCAGAACGGATGATCGGCTGCCTGCCCGAGTTCCCCCAGCACAACGGCGTCGCGGCCCGCGTCGACGGCCGCATCGGCGACGACCTTGAGGAACAGCTCCGACGGCATCGCCCCCGAACACGAAAAGGTGAAGAGACGCCCCCCCGGAGTCAGCAATTTGAAGGCTAGGAGATTGATGTCTTTATAGCCGCGGCAGGCTC
>JAFGRS010000898.1 GCA_016935045.1 Lentisphaeria bacterium
GCAGCGAGCGAAAGCCCCGCCGGCGCCTGCCTGTCGCGCCACAGTCGCGCTCGGTGCGACGACGGCGGAAGGCGATTCACGACGTTCGCCCGTTGCGGACGGGCGAACACGAGGGGATGACCGGGCGGCCTCGGGGTCGGAGTCCCGGCTTTGGCCTTGCGTCCAGGCGATGGGCCATGAGGCCCCATACTGGCGGCAGTCACCCGCAGACGAACTGGGGCGGGGGCACAGCCCGGAATCGGGCCCGGATAGCGGCGCCTCCCAGGGGGCTCCCGTCGCTCGTCTTCCGCTATCCGTGGTGGCATATTGCCTCGGTCTGGCCTGTTGTGCCCGGACGGAGGCGGCGATGGCGGATCTGTTCAAACCCCTCTTCAATCCCAACCTTCTCCGGGGTCGGTTCACGCATTTCTCCCCGTCCCTGACCGAGGATCAGCGCGAGGTGGTAGCGAACTGGAGCCGCACCGCCGCGGATCCCGCCTTCCAGGCCGAGAAGGAGAAGCCTTTCCAGGGGCAGTTTCTGACGGACGTCTTCGGGCGGCTGCTGGGGTACGTCCTGCCCGTGGGCCACTTGGAGGCCTACAACCTCAAGGCCGAGTCGGCTTCGACGGAGACGAAGGGGGGGAAGACCCCCGACGCGCGCCTCGGCTTCATCGGCTACACGCGGGACGTGACGCGGGGCGTGATCGAGTTGAAGCCGCCCGCCGCCGATCTTGACGCCAGGCAGCCCAACCACGGCAACCTCACCCCCGTCGAACAGGCCTTCGGCTACCTGGCCAAGTTCGACGACTGCCGCTGGGTCATCGTCTCGAACTTCGTCACCCTGCGGCTCTACAGCAAGCGGCGGGGACAGGGCTACGCTCACGTGTTCCGGATGGCGGACCTCGCCGATCCGGAAACGCTCCGGCTGTTCGTCTTCCTGCTGGGCCGGGAGCGGCTCCTGGCCGAGCCGCCCGGCCGGAGTTTCCTCGATGCGCTCCTCGAGGACTCGACCGACCGCGAGGAACAGCTCACACGGGACTTCTATGCCTTGTTCAGCGAGGTCCGGCTGCAGCTCTTCCACGCCCTGCGCGACGCCAATCCGCCGCCCGGGGGGTCCATCCCCGCGGAGCACGAGGCCTTTCTCCTGGCCATGGCCCAGAAGATCCTGGACCGCATCCTCTTCATCTGTTTCTGCGAGGACACGGGGCTTCTGCCGCACGGGGTGATCGGGCAGGCCTTCGGGGCGGCCGGTGCCGGGTTCGTGGCGACGACGCGCTGGCAGCAGCTCCGGGGGCTGTTCGAGGCGGTGGACCGGGGCCATCCCCCCCTCCGGATCCACGGCTACAACGGGGGGCTGTTCCGGGCCGACCCGGCCCTGGACGCGCTCGCCGCCCCGGACGACGTGCTCGACGGCTGCCTGCGCCTGTCGGGCTACGACTTCGCCACCGACGTCAACGTCAACATCCTCGGCCACATCTTCGAGCAATCCATCACGGACCTCGAGGCCATCCGGGCCGAGATCGCGGGCCGGAAGCCGGACAAGGCGACGGGGAAGCGCAAGCGCGAGGGGGTTTTCTACACCCCCGAGACCATCACCCGGTACATCGTCGCGGAGACCCTCGGCACCTGGCTGCGGGGCCGCTTCGAGGCGCTGCAGGCCCGGCACGATCCGGAGAACGTGCGCGGCTCGGCCCGCCGGCAGGCGGCGCGGATCGCCCTCTGGCGGGACTACCAGGAGGTGTTGCGGAACCTGCGCGTCCTCGACCCGGCCTGCGGCTCGGGCGCCTTCCTGGTGGCGGCGTTCGACTACCTGCACGCCGAGTACATCCGCGCTAACGACCGCCTGGCGGCCCTCCGCGGCGGGCAGCCCGAGCTGTTCGACCTCGATCGCGAGATTCTCACCCGCAACCTCCACGGCGTCGACATCAGCCCCGAATCGGTCGAGATCACCAAGCTGTCGCTCTGGCTGAAGACCGCCCGCCCCGGGAAACCCCTCAACGACCTCGATGCCCACGTGCGCTGCGGCAACTCGCTGGTTTCCCCCCACCCCGACCTGCCGCCGGAACTCGCCGAACGCGCCTTCGACTGGCGGACCGCGTTCCCCGAGGTCACCGCGGCGGGGGGCTTCGACTGCGTCATCGGCAACCCGCCCTACATCCGCCAGGAGTGGCTCAGCCCCTGCAAGGCCACCTTCCAGCGCGAGTTCCGCTGCTACGCCGGCACGGCCGACGCGTACCTCTACTTCATCGAACGCGGCCTCGGGCTCCTGCGCCCCGGCGGCATGCTCGGGTTCATCACCTCGGGGACATTCGTCAACGCCAACTTCGCCGCGCCCTTCCGGGCCTGGCTGCCCACCGTGGCGCGCTTCCACCGCGTGGTCAACTTCGGTGAGAATCAGCCCTTCGAGGACGCGGAGATGGTCTTCCCCACCATCTCGATCCTGGTCAAGGAGACCACCCCGGTACCCTACCGCACCTACTTCATGCGCGGCGGCATCCCGGACTCGATCCCCGAGGCAGTGGCCGCGGAGGGTCTGGACTGCGACGAGACGGTCTTCGCCCGCGCCGAGTGGCGTTTCCAGCCCCGTGCCGTCAGCGAACTCTTCGACCGCCTGATGGCCGTCGGCCGCCCCCTCGGCGAGGCGGTCGGGGGGAGAATCTACTACGGGGTCAAGACGGGCCTGAACGAGGCCTTCCTGGTCAACCGCGCCACCCGCGACGCCCTCGTCGCCGCCGATCCGGACTGCGCCCCCATCCTGCGCAAGGTCCTCCGCGGCGAAGACCTGCGCCCCTGGTACTACCGCGACGAAGACCGCTGGCTGATCGTGATGCCGAGCGGCTTCACCCGGGAAGCCGGGGCACCGGTCGCCGAGCCCGAAGCCTGGAACTGGCTCATGAGCCGTCACCCAGCCATCGCGGACCACCTGGCGCCCTTCGCCGGGGCGGCGGCGCGGCGCTCGGACAAGGGGGAGTTCTGGTGGGAGCTGCGCCCCTGCGCCTACTACCCCGCCTTCGACGAACCCAAGATCCTCTGGCCCGACATCGCCAAGCTGCCCCGGTTCTCGTGGGACACGGAAAGGGTCTATGTGAACGACAAGGGGTTCATCATCGCTATGAAACCTGACGGGGCTTGGCTTGTGGCGATGCTTCAGAGCCGCATCCAGTGGTTCGCCATCTCACAGATGTGCGTTCCCCTCCGTCTCCGCGCCGGGCTGTGGCAGTCACAGTGCAAGAAGCAGTTCGTGGAGCGGCTCCGCATCCCTGACACCGACCCCGATACCCGTTCCCGGCTGGCGGAGCTGGCCCTCGAGGCGACGGCCGCGGCCCGGGAGCGCTACACTCTGCACGAGCAGGTGCGCCGGCGCATCCGGGCGGACCTGGGCGGCGGCAGACCTCTCAACACGGCCCTGGGGGAGTGGTGGGAACTGGATTTCTTCGCTTTCCGCCGGCAGCTCGACAAGGCCTTCCAGGCGCGCATCCCGGTGGCCGAGCGGGACGACTGGGAACGCACCCTCGCCGGGTGGAAAGCGGACCATGCGGCCCTGACCGCCCGCCTGGTCACCATCGAGGACGAGATCAACGACCGCGTCTACGCCCTCTTCGGCCTCTCTCGCGCGGACATCGCGCTCCTCGAAGACCATGCCCGCCACGCCATGATCGCCTACTCCTACGGAGCGCCGTAACCGGTACTGCCCCATCCCAGGATCACGGCACTTCCCGGTACGGGGCGCGGCCCTCCGCGCACCATCCCGGA
>JAFGRS010000899.1 GCA_016935045.1 Lentisphaeria bacterium
CCGGTGTTGCGGGTGCGTGCCAGGGCCATCAGCCTGCCGTCGGCCAGCGTCAGGATGGTGGGCTGGATGGCGCCGATCTCGCGGCCGTCGTGGATGGCCTCGGAGCGTCCCCAGGTCGCGCCGCCGTCGTCCGTCCACTCGAAGTGCAGCCGCCAGCCGTTGTCCTCGGTGCTGCTCGGGCACAGGAGCCTGCCCCCGGCCGTCAGCACGGGCTTGTTCTTGATCGGGCCGAGGATCCCCTCCGGCAGACGCCCCATCTCCTGCCAGGTCGCGCCGTCGTCCAGGGACCGCAACCACTCGCCCCACCACGTCCCGGGGCTCGGGCCGACCTTGTAGAAGAGGAGCAAAGGCCCGCCGGGGTAGCGGAACAGGACCGGATTCCAGCAGGGATACCGCGCCGGCTGCCCGGGGGGGGGCTCCGCCTGCACCCCGTCGGCGACTTCGCGGGGCCGCGACCAGACCCCCCGCGCGTAGGACGACACCCAGATCCCCACGTCGTCCGCCTTCTCCCGTTCGCCTCCGAACCAGGCCGCGACCAGACGTCCATCCCCCAGGGCCTCGAGGGTCGAGGCATGACACTGGGGCGTGGGACGATTCTCGAGTGGGTACACCAAACCCGCCTCCAGGATCTTCATCTCCACCTCCTTTGCTGCTCTTGGATTCGCGTTTTTCTCCATGCCGGGGGCGTCGGGGGCAAAGGCATCGCGCGCCTCCCAGGCGACGCGCGTCACCCGCGCATCCGCCTCGCTGCCGCCGGCCCCCTCGCCCCATTGCAGGTAGGGGCGTCGGGCGCGGGTCATGGCATCGTAGTCCCTCGTACACGGCCGTATCCCGAGCAGTTCCGCGTCCCGGTAGATCTGGACGATCCCGTCCCGCCGCAGGGCCAGGCGGTAGGTATGCGCCTCCGACGCATTGTCGAGGCCCTCGGCCAGCCGATCGAAGCCGCGCCCATGCCAGTAGACCCCCGTCCGGGTGACGGTGATGAATGCCCGGGCGCGGTGCTCGATGCCATCTCCGAGGTAGAACTCGAAATCGATGCCGCGCTCCCGCGCCGTGCTGCGGGACACCCGCATGCGGATCTCGGCCGTCACCGCCGCATCGCCGGAGAGCCCCCCGAAACCCGCCAACGAATCGTCCAGCCAGCGGCAGCGTTGGCCCGGTCCCGTCACCAGGACCAGTGCCCCTCCCTCGATCCGCGCCGCCTGTTCTTCGGCAACCCCACTGCCTGTATAGCGCCAGGGGCCCGCTGCCGTCGGCAGCGCCCCGGGATGGTAGCGCCGCGCCAGTTCGCCCCTGGGCGGCAGGTCTTCCGCGCTGGGCGGCGGGGGCGGGGGAGGCCCCTCCGGCATGGGCCGGGTGAGCCAGGCCAGGTTGAAGGCGTAGTGGAGGGCGCTGGAGATCAGGTGGATGACGCCGTCCGGGGTCTGCGTCGCGGCCAGGTAGCCCCGGGGTTCGGCATGGTACCAGTCCATCATGAAACCCCGCGTCCAGGCACCGCCGTCGAAAGTCCGGGGCGGTCCGTCGTGGGTCACGAGACGCCGCACCGGCCAGGTTTCGCCTTCGTCGTAGGAAACCGCCGCGAAGACCCCGAAATACCGCCTCCGGTTGCCGGCGACGTCCACGAACTCCATCCCGGCCGGGCTGCCCAGGTCCCGGGAGCTGTCGGTAAAGGAGAGAAACAACAGCGGCCCCTCCCGCAGCCGCAGCAGCACCAGGCGCTGGCCGCCGTCGATGGGTTTCCAGGGGCTCGGCGCGTAGCGCCAGGATTGCCCCAGGTCGTCCGACACGCTCATGGGCATGCGTTCGCCGATGTTGTCGTCGCTGCCCAGGCGGTTGTCTCCGCGCCCGAAGGCCAGCAGGCGACCGTCCCGCAAGGAGACCACGCCCGCGTGAATCCCGGCGATGGTCGCGCCGCTGGGGTCCTTGCGGAAGTCCGGTTTGGGCGTCCCCGCGCCGGGGTCGACCCAGGTTTCGCCGCCGTCCCGGCTGACGTGGATCGCGGTGCCCCCGTTGCCGCCGTACACCGCGTCGCAGGGCTGGATGAGATGCCCCTCGATCATGCGCGAGGTGCCGCTGATGACCTGGTTGCGGGGCTGGTGCAGGGGGTTTGCGAAGCGCGTCGTCCAGGCGACGCCGTTGTCCCTGCTCGTGCGCAGCACCAGGGCCAGGTTGGCCCAGCAGCCGCCGGCTTCGAGGCCGTTGCAGTGGAGCAGGGTCCCCTTGCCGTCATGGAACAGGGCCGACCCGGTCATGTTCCGGTCCGGTGCCTTGAAGAACACCTCCGCCGGGTCCCACTCGGCCGCGCCCCGGCGCAGGCGGCTGGCGGCGATGGTCATTTCGCGTCCCCGCTCGGTGTTGGTGGAGAACCAGACGGCGAGGAGGTCGCCGTTCGGACACCAGGTGATCGAGGGACAGTGATTGTGACGGTTGTAGAGCGGGCCGTCCGATCCGGGCGGGATGCGCACATAGGTCCGCGGCCCCTCGAGGTAGGGCGTCGCCGGATCCGGACCCGCATCCCACGGGTACGCCTCCTGCGAGACGTCCCGAGCCCAGACGGGCGGGGGCGGCATGGCCGAGGGCGGCGTCTCGGGCGGCTCTCCGGCGACGACCCGGAACCCGATCAGCCAGTGTCGGTCCCGGGCCAGGGTCCCCGAACGGTTGGCGCTGCGCAGGTAGGCCACCTCGGTGTTGTGGCTGCCGCCGCGGGTGACGAACATCTCCCCGCCGGCCGGGCCGACCGGATCGGTCCGCTCCCCCGCCTCGTAGGGCCCGTAGCGGTCCAGACACCACTCCTCGACCAGGCCGTGCATGTCGTGCAGCCCCCACGGATTCGGCGCCGTGGTCCCGACGTCGAGGGAGACGGGATGGGGATCCCAGTCGGTCTTCTGCACCCGGTGAAACTCTTCGGGCAGACGGTCGCCGGTCCAGTACTCCGTCACCGTCCCCGCCCGGCAGGCATACTCCCATTCCGCCTCCGTAGGCAACCGGTAGGGGCGCCCCTCCCGGGCCGAAAGCCAGGCGCAGAAGGCGAGCGCCTCTTCCCGGCTGACGTGGAGCACCGCTTCGTCGTCGCCCCGCGAAAGCCCTCGTTCCCCACGGTACCGGCGATGCTCCGGGTCGAAGGCCTCGTACTGCGCGTTGGTTACGGGGGTGACGGCCATGGCAAAGGGTCGCGTGATGCGGACCGTGTGCACCGGACGCTCGTCGAACTCGCCCGCCTCGGAGCCCATGCGGAAGGAACCGGCCTCGATGGGCACGAAGCGCATCCCCAAACGGTTGGTCCACTCGGCTGCCATTCCCATGCCTTTCTGCGCCGGCGCCGCCAAGGCGGCCGCCATCGCCAAACCCGTTCCCGCAGCGGCGAGACGATGCCTGAGGCCTGTTCCCATGGGCATGCCCTCCCCCGCTCAGAGCAACCCCAACTCGGCCAGGTGGGTTCGGATGATCGCGTGTTCCTCGGCCCGGAAACGATGGAAGGGTTCGGCCAGGAAGTCGCTGCAGATCCCGAGGCACGCCAGGGAACACTTCAAACCCTTCAGGTAACTCGACTTGTAGCGCCCCACGCTGTAGATCCCGTTGCTGATCGCCATGATGCGCTCGTGGTACGCCCCGACCGCATTGAGGTCCCGGCGACACGCCGCCTCGTACAGGTCCACGTACAGCCGGGGAAGCAGATTCGACCCTCCCGCCACCCCGCCGTGACCGCCCAGCAGCAACGTTTCGCCCAGCAGTTCCTCCGGACCCGTCAGCAGGGAGAAGTCCGGGCGGTCCCGGAAGAGGGTCTGCAGACGATGAAAGTAGATCATGTTCGCGGAGCTGTCCTTGAGCCCCACCACCCCGGGAAGCTCCGCCGCGGCCCGCACCGTGTCCGGCTCGAAGTCCAGCTTGGTGTGACTGGGCATGTTGTACAGGAAGACCGGCAGGGGAAGGGCCGACACCAGGTGCCGCAGATATTCGAGCAGTTCGGCCTGCCCGGCGGGAAAGTAATACGGCGGCGCCAGGACTGCCGCCTCCGCCCCCGCCTCCGCCGCGTAGCGGGCCAGGGACACGGACTCGACGAAGGCCGTATCCGTCACCCCGACCAGGACCGGCACGCGCCCGCCGACCAGCCGGCATGTCCGCTCGATCAGCTCCCGACGCAGACGGTACCCGAGACTCGGCGCTTCGCCCGTCGTGCCCAGCACGAAGAGCCCGTGCACCCCCCCGCCCAGGATATGCTCGACCAAGCGTTCGAGGCCGGCCACGTCGAGGCTGTCCCGGTCCCGCAGGGGTGTGACCATGGGGGTGACGATGCCGCGGAAGGCGCGGACTCGGCTCGGCTGCTCTGTCGCCTTGATTTCCATGCCCGTCTCCGTCTGCATCCGGTTCGTCCATGGCCACAGAAGTCGGTTGGATTGGGAGTGTGGAACAGGCGTCTCGCCTGTCGTTCCGGCAGCGCAGGCGGGACGCCCGCGCCACTCTGGGGACATCCAACCGAATTCTGTGGCCATAGCGGTTCGTGGAGCCCTGCCCATTCCCTAGCCCAGATCCGCTCCTCGCTTCTCGACCTCGCGGCGAACCTGGCCGTAGTCCAGGGCACGGGGATCACACCCCTTCGCCACACAGGCACCGGCGGCGATCCCCACGGCCTGCCCGAGCATCGCCGCCGTCGTGCTGACCCGGGCCGAAGAGAGGGCCAGGCGGTCGGCGCTGAAGCAGCGTCCGGCCATGAGCAGGTTCTGTCCGTCCCGTGCGATGCAGCACCGTAGAGGGATCTGGTAGGGGGGGACCTGGAGCTGGTCCTTGGGCAGGATGTAGGTCCGTTTGTCGTCGTCGGGTTTGTGTCCGTCCAGGTAGAATGTCCCCCGGGCGACGGCATCGTCGAAGCTGCGGCCGGCGCGAAGATCCTCGACGGTGAGGATGTAGTCGCCGACGATCCGCCGGCCTTCGCGGATGCCGATGATGGGGCTGCAGTGATCCAGCCGCCAGGGCTTGCCGGCGACCCGGCGGTGGTAGTCCATCACCTGCATCATGCGGCGGCGTCCCTGGATCTCCGCGGCCGTCAGGCTGTCGGTGTCCGCCGCGTCGAACATGGGAATCTTGATCTTGATGGCATTGCCCCCCGGGCCGTCGGGCCAGACGCTGGTCATGGGCAGGTCCTTCTCGGCGCGGATGCGCTCGAACCAGCCCTCGGGAAGTTCGGGTACGGGTGCCTCCCGCGAGACGTGCCGGACGAAGTACATCATGGACATGGGCAGGGTGTAGTCGTCGTCCGGACCTCCCTTCCTCACCTCGAACCCGGCCGCCCGGGCCACGTCCGCCTCCCCCGTGCAGTCCACGAAGAGCCCTGCCCGCAGCGCCTCCGGCCCCGACTTGCCCACCACGATGCACTCGGAGATCCTGCCCCCCTCGGCGCGGGCGTCGGCGAAGCGCGTGTGCAGAAGCAGCTTCACGCCGCGCGAGAGGAGCATCTCCTGCAGCACCACGGCCAGCACTTCGTAATGGAACAGGGAGCCTTCGAGGGCACCCCAGGCGCGCAACCGGGTCAGCAGTTCGTCGAAGACTTCGCCCTGCCCTTTCATGGCACCGCAGAAGTTGGCCACGCCGCCGGTGGTCAACATCCCGCCTGTCACCGCGAAGCGTTCCACCAGCACCACCCGGGCGCCGGACCTTGCCGCGGCGCAGGCGGCCGCCACCCCGGCAATGCCGCCCCCGATCACCGCCACGTCCCCCTCGTAACGCACCGGCACACGGCGCTGCCACAGCACCATGGGGCCCTCCTCCGCCGCGCCCTTCGCAGCCGTCGGCACTGCGGCCCGCACACCCGCCGCCGCACCCCCCGCCAGACTACCCGCCAGCGTTCTCAGGAAGCGCCGGCGCTCCCGCATGCCCGCCGGAGCGCGGGATGGTCCGGCC
>JAFGRS010000900.1 GCA_016935045.1 Lentisphaeria bacterium
GATTCCCCGTCCGCCTCGTTCCGCCACCTGCCTGGAAGGCCCGGCCCGGGGAAATGCACCTCGCCCTCGACCCGGGTGCCCATGCGACCGACACCATCTCGGTCTCGGTGCCCGAGGCGGCCCGGCCCGGGACCTACGAACTCGCCGGCGAGATACGCTCCGGCCCCGTGCCTCTGCGCCTGGTACTGGGACACCTCCGCGTGGTTCTGCCTGTTGCCGCGCCCCGGGTTCTGCCGCTGAGGATCGACGGGGAGTTGGGGGAGTGGGGGGAACTGGGACCGGCCATCGGGCCGGACGCGGTGGCGGTGGGGACGGTGGCGGATGCGGCGGACCTCTCGGCCGAGGCGCGCTTCTCCTGGTGCGCGGCGGGGTTGCTGCTGGCGGTTCGGGTCGCGGACCAGGTCGTTGCCAACCCCAACCGGATGACGAAGCCCTGGGTCGGCGACGCGGTCGAGGTCTTCGTCGATGCCCGGCCGCCGGAGCAGAGGGCCAGCCCCGATGCCGCCGGCGTACGCCAGTATTTTCTGGTTCCGCCCACGCCCGACTGCCCCCGCGCGAGCTGGTTCCAGGCCCGGCCCGAGGCTCCCGCGGACGGGCCGCTCTTCGTCGCGGGGCGGGTGCTTGCCGACGGCTACGCCATCGAAGCGCTGCTCCCCTGGCCGGCGGATGCTCCGCCCCCGGGCCCCGGGACCGGCGTCTACCTCAACCTTGCCGTCGACGACCTGGACGAACCGCCGGGCGCCGACGACACCAATGCCGACCTCCGCCGCAAGGGGCAGATCGTCTGGTCCGGGGGAGCGGACGTGTACCGCAATGCCGCCGCCCACGTCCTGGCGCGGCTCGAACCATCCCCGACGGGCGGGCAAAGGGACGCGGCCGCCGGGCCGGCCATCGAGACCGGTCCCGAGGACCTGCCCTTCAACGGCGACATGGATACGGACGTCAACCGGGACGGCCTGTTTTCCGACGCGGACGGTTGGGGGCGGCTGGCGGCCTGGGGACCCGAGAACGGCAGCGCCACCTGGGCGCCGGACGGCGGCCTCGACGGCAGCGGCGCCCTGCGGCTCGCGGCCGTCTCCAACCTCCTGGCCTGGCAGAGTGTCCGTTATCCCCTGCGGCGGCAGGCCGGGGCACACCGGGTCGAGGCGCGGGTGCGCGCGTCCGGCCTGGGGGACGGCGTGGCCGCGGTCAAGCTCGCCTTCTACGCCCTCGACGGGCACTGGATCGGCACCCCGGGCTATGCCGCGGGCCAGACGACCGGGGACACATCGGGGCAATGGGCCGCACTGGATTTCACGGTCCCCGCGGCGGATGTGCCCGCGGGCGCCGCGTTCTGGCGGGTGGTCTGCCAGGTGAAGGGACCCGCCCCCCGGGCGGAGGTCCTCTACGACCGCATCCGGGTGACGGTCAGGCACGAGCCGGATCCACTCTTGAACCACGAATGAACATCAATGCCTCAGGGAAACTCGCAAGTGGTTCGGAATGCGGCTCAGCAGGAGCTTCGCCCTCGTTGTCATCTTCCGCACGGTCCTGAGACGACGGGTACGTCGCGGCGCGGCGCGAGAAACGGTTCGGTCATGATTCTGCTGGGCATCGACATCGGCACGAGCGGCTGCAAGGTCACCGCCATCGACGCGGCGGGGCGGGTGCTCGCGGAGGCTTCGGGCGAGATCGTCACCTCCCGTCCGCGGCCCGGGTGGGCCGAACAGGCCCCCGAGGACTGGTGCGCCGTGCTGCGGGAGATTCTGGCCGGGATGTTCCGCGGCGGCAGCCTGGTTCCGGGGCACATCGCGGCCCTGGCTCTCGACGGCTCGACCCACAACGCCGTGCTCCTGGACCGTCACGGCAGGGCCTTGCGCCCCGCCATCATGTGGACCGATCAACGGGCCGCCGCGGAGGCCGCGGAACTGAACCGTCTCCACGGCGATGACCTGCTCCGCATCGCCTACCAGACCGCGGCCCCGACCTGGACCCTGCCCCAGATGCTGTGGCTGCGGCGGCACGAGCCGGACGTCCTCCCGCGGACCGACCGGATGATGTTCACCAAGGACTATGTGCGCTGGCGCCTGACGGACGTGTGGTGCACCGACACGATCGAGGCCCAGGGGACCCTGTTCCACGACATGGCCCGCGGGCGCTGGTCGGCCGAACTCTACGCCCTGGCTGGGATTCCCGCGGCCATCCTGCCGCCCCTGGTGTCGCCGACCGAGGTGGTGGGCCGGGTCACCGCCGCGGCGGCGCGGGAGTTCGGTCTGCCGGAGGGCATTCCCGTGGTCTGCGGCTGTTCGGATTCGGCCGTCGAGGACTACGCGGCTGGGGCCATCGAGCCGGGACAGTGCGTGGTCAAGCTGGCCACGGCCGGCAATGTGAACGTCATGACCGCCGAACCCCACCCCCACCCCCGCACCCTGACCTACTCGCACGTCATCCCGGGACTCTGGTACACGGTGACCGCCACCAACTCCGCGGCCCTGTGCCTGCGCTGGTTCCGGGACGCCTTCTGCGCCGGCGAGGCCCACCGCGCACAGGCCCGCGGCGCCAATCCCTACGACGAGCTGGACCGCCTCGCGGCAGCCTCGCCCCTCGGGGCCCGGGGGCTGCTCTTCCATCCCTACCTGCAGGGCGAACGCTCCCCCTACTGGGACCCCGATCTGCGCGGCAGCTTCACCGGACTGACCATGCGCCATGGCCGGGGCGACTGCCTGCGCGCCCTGATGGAAGGGGTCGCCTTCTCGCTGCGCGACTGCCGGCGCGTCCTCGATGCCATGGGACTTCCCATCCGGGAGATCCGCCTCATCGGGGGAGGCGCCCGCAGCGAGATCTGGAGCCGCATCGTCTGCGATGTGCTCGGGGCGGACGTGGTTCGTCCCAGCGGCTGTGACGCGTCCTTCGGGTCGGCCCTGCTGGCCGGCGTCGGCACCGGGGTCTTCGCGGATCCCGTCCAGGCCGTGACCACCTGCGTGCGGACCCTCCCGCCCCTGGTCCCCGAACCGACCGCCAGGACCGCCTACGACCACCTGTTCGATATCTACCGGGACCTCCAGCAGGCCGTGGCCGAGTCGCATCACCGACTCGCCGCCTTCGACCGGGAGGGCCGACCATGAGAGACAGACCACGCCTCTCCCACCGCCGCAGCCACAATCCGCAGCGTCCGCGTCCTCGCGGACATACCGCGGCCCGCGGCGTCCCCCGGGGCCTGGCGCATTCCCACAGCCGCCGCCGGCGGGCGCCTCGAATCGCGCCGGCGTTGTTCGGATCCGGCCCGTGCCGTGGAAGGAGTCCCTCATGACGGGTGGCAACGGTCACTACCTGTTCGACATGATCCGCAGCGAGCTTGCCTGGGCCGTTGGCGAGGAGAATGTCTCCTGTGACGACTCGGACCGCCTCGGGCATGCCATCGACTATTACTGGGTGCCCGAACTGTGGCACGACCGCAATCAGACCCCCGCGGGCCCGGACCTCGTCGTCACCCCGACCGACAGCGATCAGGTTGCCAGGGTGCTCCGGATCGCCAATACCCACCGTATTCCCGTGACCCCCTGGGGCGGCGGCTCGGGCTCCCAGGGCGGCGCCCTCCCCATCTACGGCGGCATTGCCCTCGATACCAAGAAGATGAACCGCATCCTCGCAGTCGACACCCGGTCCCTGACCATCACCGCCCAGACCGGGGTCAACACCCAGCAGCTCGAATGGGCCACCGAGAAGCTGGGGTACTCGACCATGCACTTCCCGGCCTCCATCGCCTGTGCCACCCTGGGTGGCTTCCTGGCCCACCGGGGCACGGGGGTGCTGTCAACCAAGTACGGCAA
>JAFGRS010000901.1 GCA_016935045.1 Lentisphaeria bacterium
ACCCCGGGACAGCAGCAGTCCGGCATCCACACGGTGGTCTTCCTGGCCCGGGACCCGGCGGGCGCCACGGCCGCGTTGACGGTGACCATCGACGTCCAGGACCGCAACCTGCCGCCCCTGTTCCCGGATCCCAGCGGCCACGTCGCCCTCGTCGGCGAGCTGTTGGCCCTGGACTTGACGGCAACCGACCCCGACGGCGTGACCGACCTCGTGTTCTCCTCGACCGACCTGCCCGCCGGGACCGTGCTCACGACGGCGGGACGCTTCGAGTGGACACCCAACGGCGCCCAGCTCGGCGTGCACGATCTCACCGTCGCCGTGTCCGACGGCACCCACACCACGACCGCGATCCTGCGCCTGGTGGTCAGCACCGAGCCGTTGCCGCCGGACGTCCACATCGAGGTCACCCCGAGCTTCCCCTTCGCCGCCGGCCAGGAGGCCGTCATCCACGTGATCGCCGATGGGGTCGCCGACATCGCCTCCCTGGCCGCGGCCGTCGACGGCGCCCCCGTCGAACTCGATGCCCAGGGCCGGGCCCGGTTCACGCCCCTGCTCCCGGGCCATTACGCGGTGTCGGCCTCGGCAACGGATGTGGACGGCAGCGTCGGCACCGCCTGCGCCGACCTGCGCGTACGCGACCTGGGCGATACGCAGTCACCGGAGGTCGCCATCCTGAGCCCGGCGGACGGGGAGATGCTCTCCGCCGCCACCGAGGTCCGCGTTACCGTCACCGACAGCAATCTGGACCTGTGGAGCCTCGAGCTCACCCCCGTCGGCGGCAACACCGCGTCAGCCCTCGCCTCCGGCCTCGAACCGGTCGCCGATGAGGCCGCGGCCAGCCTCGATCCCGAAACCCTGCGCGACGGGGCCTACCTGCTCCGCCTGCGGGCCACGGACATGGCCGGACGCCGACGCGAAACCACCTCCCTGGTCGAGGTGTACCTGGCCGGCCGCGCATTCCGCGTCGTCACCGACCTCGAAACCGACGGCTGGGTCCTCCGCCGCCGGTACGACCCGACCGACACCACGCCGGGCCTCCTGGGTCCGGGCTGGTCCCTGGCGGGCTTCGAACTCGATGTCGGCGACAACCTGACCGCGGACAGCGCGGGCTTCGGCATGTTCCCCGCCTACCGGGACGGGACCCGGCTGTACCTCGATCTGCCCGACGGGACCCGCGGCGCCTTCACCTTCGCCCCGGACCCGGACGGCGGCGGCAATGCCTATCTGCCCCGCTGGACAGCCGTGCCCGGCACCACCGCCTCCCTGGACACCGCGCCGGTGCTGCTCGAGAGTGCCGGAGGCGAGTACTTCGAGCTGGGAACCGGGCGTCCGTACAACCCCGCGGACCCGGCCCTCGACGCGCCCTGGGCCTACGCCGTCACCATGCCGGATGCCAGCCGTTGGGAGTTCGACGCCGGGCAGTCCCTCATCGCCTTCGCGGCCCCGGACGGCACCCGGCGCAGCGTCGGCGACAGCGGCAGCGGCACCATCACGGGGCAGGGGCTGCGCCTGCGCACCGACGCCGACGGCCGGCTGACCTCGGTCCAAAGCGAGACCGGCGCCGTGGACTACCGCTACGATGAGGAGGGCAGGCTCTTCGGCCGCGTCGTCGGCGGCACTGGACCGGACGGACTCGCGCTCGAACGGGCCTGGTACGACTATGCCGCCGACGGGAGCCTGCGGGCCGAAGCGACCTCGACTGCCCTATCCCCGGGCGGCAGCGGGAACGACGGCACGGAGTGGGCGGCGGTCTTCGACGCCAACCTCGGCGTGACCAGCGATGCCCTGGCAACGCACACGGGGGAACTCACCGAGGCAGGGCAGGTGCGGCACTATGGCCTGGTGATCGACCCCACCGAGGCGGCGTCCGCGCTGACCGGGGTCATGGTCCTCGGCCTCGAGTTGCGCTGCGCTGCCTTCTCTCCCGCCGTGCCCGGCCTCGATGGGATGGCGGTGGTCTATTCGCTCGAGGAAGCCGGGCGTGCCCTGGCTCTGTTCGAGGTCCCGACCTCCGGCGTGCTTGGCCTGAGCGTCGGGGCCGTCGCCGCGGGCACGGGCCCCTTCGAACTCGAACTCTACCTCCCCGGCGACGCGGATGGCGACGGAGACCTGGACGGCGCCGACGTGGCGGCAATCCTCGCTGCCGAGGGGATCGCGGCAGGCGCCCCGGGGTATGCCCTCACCCTCGACGCGGACCGGGACGGCCTCGTCGAAGCCGCCGACGCGGAGTGGGCCAACCGTGCCTTCGGCTTCACCGCCAACCACGCTCCCGTCGTCGCGCCCCACACCGCCGTCGCCGTGGCGGGAATCCCCGTCGACGTCGACCTGGCGGATTTCGCGGTCGATGCGGATCTCCGCGACCGATTGGCGTTCTACCTCGAAGCCGTCGCCGGCGGCACGGCCCTGCTGCTTGCCGATGGCCATACCCTCCGCTTCTACCCGGATCCCGTCACCGGCAAGGCCACCGGGTACGCCGAAGTCCGCGCCGACGACGGCGGCCGAACCTCCGCCCCCGCGACCCTGACCATCGAGGCCGCCGACGTGACCGCCGGCGACCTCGACCTCACGGGCCGCGACCTGACCCTCGAACCCGGCGCCCTCGGGAACCTCGGGCTCTTCGCCTCCTTCCCGGGACGCCCCGACCTGGCCCTGCCCGCCTCCCTCGCCACGATCGCCTCCTCCGATACCTCCGTGGCCGTGGTCGCCGAGAACGGCGCCATCCTCGCGCTCGGCGAGGGCATCGCCATCCTCACCGCCAG
The DNA here is from genome assembly GCA_016935045.1 of Lentisphaeria bacterium. Classification (GTDB taxonomy): domain Bacteria; phylum Verrucomicrobiota; class Lentisphaeria; order Oligosphaerales; family JAFGRS01; genus JAFGRS01. The sequence goes on from JAFGRS010000901.1 coordinate 2,760, forward strand.
CTTCGCCGGCCACACCGTCTACACCCCGGTCACCGTCGGCGCCGCCGATGCCCGCGTCCTGCGCTTCCTCCCCGAGGCCTGGACCCTGCCCCCGGACGGCACCCTCCAGTTCCGCGTCGACGAACTCCAGGCCGGCGCCATCGTCGACCGCACCCCCGCGGCCCAGGGCACGCTCTACTTCCTGGACCGCGCGGGGGTTGGCACGATCACGCCGGACGGCCTGTTCGCGGCGGCCGCCGAGGGTGAGGTCAAGGTCACCGTCGTCAACGGCGGGCGCAGCCGGGTCTGCACCATCCGCGTGGCCGCGCCCCTCCCCAACGGCAGCGCCATCGGCAGCGCCGGCGGCATCGTCGGGGACACGGACGGTCTCCGCCTCGCGGTGCCGGCGGATGCCTTCACGGCAGAGGGCCCCATCACCATCACGCCCCTCGATCTCAAAGCCCCGCCCCAGCCCCTCCCCGACGGCTTCGACCCCATCGCGGGATTCGAGATTTCCTTCGCCGGGAGGCAGGCCGCCCAGCCCGTCCGCATGTTCCTCCCCGTCAGCGAGAAGACCAAGGAGGGCAACCGGCCCGTCATCGTCATGCGCGCCTGCAAGCGCGTCGGCCCCGACGGCGCCCTCATCGATGGCTGGGAAGTCGTCGACCGGCTCCAACCCGCCCCCGCCCCCGGCAAGGCCGGCCCCACCGACCACGTCCCCGGCGATACGACCACCCCGGGACTCCAGGCCGACAGTGTCGTCTGGACCATGAGTTCCCAATACGGGCAGGGCATCGAAACGGCCTACCTGCAGGTCCAGGGCCTCATGGGGCGCCTCGACCGCAACCTGGACGTCACCGTCAACACCCAGACCGGGGTCCGCTACATGATGGTGCCGGGCCTCTTCGGCGACCTCATGATGCCCATCGTCTACCCGACCCCCACCGTCGTCATCCAACGGGCCACCCCGGATGAACTGCTCGAGACCAGCGTCGGCATCCAAATCAACGCGGGCGAGATCGGCGCCTACGCCATCACCGCGCCCGCGCCGGCCTTCTCGGACTGGCGCCCCGCCATCAAGAGCGCGGCCATCGAGTTCACCGCAAACGGCCCCATCTTCAAGATCAAGGGCACGCGCCTGCACGCCACGCCCGACCTCAACGAACTCGAAATCCTCACCCTGGCGGACCCCACCATCAACCAGCCCGTCCACTACGTCCTCGACGGCAGCGGCCTGACACTCATCACCAAGGACGAATCCCGCCCGATCAGCCTGCCGGCGCCGCCGGCCCCCGGGGCACGCATTGCCTACAACGCGAGCAGGCTGTACTACTTCACCCCGGGACCCGGGGTCCGGGAGATTCATCGTCTCTATCCCGTCACCGGAGACGCCATGGGCAGCATCGACGTGCCGGACGCCATCGAGCACGTCGACGGACTGGCCGCCGACCCCGATTTCCTCTACATCCTGGACAGCGCCAACCGCTCGGTCTTCGCCATCGAGGATGACAGCGGCACGGTCGTCTCCCAGCGCCTGCTGCCCGATCACGAGGTCCTGCCCTGCATGGGGTATGACTCGACCCGGGGCCAGGTCCTCCTGGTCACGACGGACGGCAACCTCATCGGCGTGGACGTGGAAGACTGGTCCGTGAAGGAACGCTTCCCCCTCCCCGTCACGGGAGTCGCCTCCGTCTCCGCCTCGCCGTCGCTCCTCACGGTCGGCCTCGAAGACGGCAGCGTCCTGCGCCTTGACCCGGACACGGGCGCGGTCATCGACCGCATCCACGATGGGACGGCCCTGCGGGACACGACCGCGGGGGACCCGCCCATGCGGCTGGCCGCCAGCCTCGAAGGGTACGAAATCGACGGCGGCACCGTCCGCTTCCGGCTGGAGGCCGGCCTGCCCCTGGCAAGCTGCTTCCTGCGCCTGCGCTGCCCGATCCCCGTGACGACCACCACGCCGGGCCTCGGGGCCTCGACCAAGGACTTCCCCCTGGCCGGCCCCCACCTGCCCTTCCAGCCCCCGCCTCCTCCCTACGTCTACGTCGCCAACTCGGGGGACGACACCCTCGGCGTCATCGACGGCTCCGGGGTCCCCACCCTCGTCGCGCGCATCCCGGTGGGCCGCAACCCCACCGGCGTCGTCCTCTCGCCCGACCGGCGCACCGTGTTCGTCAGCAACCCGGGGGACGGTACGGTATCGGTGGTGGACGTGACCACGCTGCTGCCCCTGGACTGCCGGCCCTCGACCCCCTTCACGGTCGAGGGCGTAGCCACGGGCGGGGCTCCGGGAAGGATGGTGGTGCATCCTCTCGAATCCACCGTCTACGTCGCCGACATGGAGAGCCCCAGGCTGTACTGGTTCGCCGCCGACGCGACCTCCCTGAGCCTGTCGCCCATGGTCCACACCGTCGACTTCACAGCCGTTCTCCCCAAGGACAGCACCGGGTTCACGGGAATGGACATCACGCCCGACGGATCGAGGCTCTTCCTCGCTTCCCCAGGCCTCGCCTCCTGGCGCGGCACCGACGATGTCGCCGCCGCCGGATACCTGCTGCGCTACGACACGGAACTTGGCATTGCGGACGGGCTTCTGCCGATCGGCCCGAAGCCCTTCGGCGTCCGGGTGACCCAGGCCGCGGAAGAGGACCCCCTGGTGGCGGTGGCCGTGCGCGGCAGCGAAGCGACCGGGTTCACCGTGGTCAACGGCCGCACCATGGCGTTGGACCGGGACCTCACCCGGGCCACCAACCTGAGGGGCTATGAACCCAGCGTCGTGGGCGAGTACGCCCTCATCACCAGCGGCGGCACCACAACCAGCGTCGAAGGAGGCAGCCCGGCCGGCCACGGCTGGCTCGATATCCAGGCCCGGCAGAAATACCAGATGTTCGACATCGAATCGGCCGAGGACATCGCCTTCACCCAGGGCTATGGCATGGCCGCGGTCCTCTTCAACAACACCTTCCAATCCCATGCCGAAAACCTCCCGGGAATCGCCGCCAACGCCCTCGTCGCCGATGTCCAGCGCGACCCCCACCGCGGCCGCGGCGGCAACATCGGCTTCCTCACCAACCCCCTGGATCCGGAGGACACGAGCGGCTTCTTTGCCGCGACCCGGGAGTATCCCTACTCCTGGCCCGACTGCATCACCGTCGGGCCCTATGGACAGCATCTCTATGCAACGTATCGGGGGATCAACCAGGTCCTGGTCTATGACACCGTGTTGATCCAGCTCTGGCTCGACCTCTTCAGGCTGGTGAATCCCGAGGCGGTCACGCGGCCCGATCCGGCCGATCCCGGCGCCCTGCGCAAGCCCCTCGAACGGCTGATCGAGGAGTTCGTCGAGGTGGTCAACGAGGACGAGGACCTCCTCGAGTACATCGGGGCCCACAACCCGGCCTGGATGGCCCAGCTCATCGCCGCCCACCCGGCCTTCGGCCCCTCGTCTCTGGCGGCACAGATCCGCCTCACCCTCGGCACGGATCTGCTCAACCCCGACATCCTCGCCGCCACCATCAACGTCGGGCAACTGCCCTCGGGAATCGCGGCCACCGTGGCCGGAGGGGTCTTCGCGGGCACGGACATCGACGCCGTCAGCGCCCGCTGGCTGGGCGGCCAGATCGAGGTCTCCTACTACGTCCTGGGCAATGCCCCGGGACCCTTCCGGATCACGGTCTACGCCTCGGAGGACAGCGCCCTCGACGAGAGCGACGCGGGCGTGGCGGCCTTCCAGATCGACGATCCCAAGGCGCGTACGCCCGGACTGCACCGCCTGAAGCTGACCGCCCCCGCCGGCATGGTGAGCACGGCCACGGACGGCGTCTTCCTGGTCTGGCTGGACTCGGAGGAACAGGTGGCGGAGTACGACGAGACCAACAACCTCACCGGCTTTGCCGTCGCTTCGGCCACCCTGTGGTCTCCCGGGGTCGACCTCGGCGGCGCCGCCAGCGCCGCGGCTTCCCTGCGCGGCCCCGCGGCAGCCGGCGTCGGCCCCAGCGTCCTGGGACCCTACCTCGCCGGCGTCGATGCCGACGTCGCCTTCGTCTTCACCCCGCCCCCGGGGACCGTGCCCGCGGCCATCGAGGCGGATGTCGACGGCATCCCCGTCGGCTTCACGGCCAACGCCGACGGCACCTGGACCGGCACCGTCGCCGTGGGCGGCCTGCCCAACGGCGCAGTGCTGACCATCCAGCCCCTCGACAGCGACGGCGAGCCAATCGGCGAGGCCCTGACCTACCCCCTGACGGTCACGGCGCGCCCCGCCTGGCTCACCTCGGGGGGCGACGTCGACACGCAGATCACCTGGGATCCCGGCAGCGGCGTCTACCGGGTCTTCCGCCGCACTTCGATCTCCGTGCAGGCCGACGCCCCGCCGGACACCCCGATCCTGGCCGGAACGATCACGGCCGTCGAGGCCGGGTCCTTCCTTGCCTTCGAGTTCTACGGCGGCAGCGTGGCCCAACGCCGCACCGGCGCCTACTGGCGCACCACCCTCTTCGGCAGCCCCATACCCGGACTCTCCGGCGCCTTGGTGGTCGATGACAAGGGGCGCGGGACCATGATCGAGCCCGCCGTACCGGGCGATGCCTGGTGGGAGGGACTCCTGCGCGCCCGCATCGGCGCCTGGGACGCCGCCGCGGGGGGCCTGGCGCCGGTCGCGGCGGAAGCCCGCCTGACCGTCTGCCCGGCACTGACCGCCATCCCGCCGGAGATCGGCAGCGATCTCGCCCTCCTCTCCAGCGGCACGCTCATGGACCTGGCGCTTCCCTTCGCGGCCGCCGGCGCCGGCAGCCTGGTGGACCGCACGGCACCCGACCTGATCCCCCTCGTGCCCGAAGCCCTCCGGGCCGAAGGGACTCTCACCGCCGAGGGCACCCTGACCCTCGCCTTCCGGGTGGACGCCGCGGCCGGCACCCTCAGCAGCCTGCCCGAGGCCCGTCTCGCCCTCGATGTCGACGCGGGAGCCGCACTCGACGGCGGCGCCGTCACTGGAACGCTGGCGTTCCGGGGGACCCTCACCGCCGACACGGATGGCGACAGTGGCATGCAGGCGCGCTTCACGGCTTCCGCCCGCCGCGGGGGTGACGTCCTGGCCCTGGGCCTGGAACTGCTGGAGGCGCAGAACCTGTTCGAGCGCGGCACCTGGGTCTGGCTGCCCGGGGGTATCCATGCCAAGGTGCACGTCTCCGGCAGCGGGCCGGGGATGTCCGGCCCGGCCGGCAGGGCCGCCGAAGCGGACCTGGTGGCAACGGTGACCGCGGACACGGCCATGCCGGCGCCCGGAGAACCGTTCACGGTGCATCTGACGGTGACCAACGCCGGCGCCGAAGCCTGCGGCGGCTCCGTCGCCCGCCTGGTCTGGAGTCGGGACGACCTGGCGGACAGCAACGACGCACTCCTCGACGGCGCCATCGCCGTGCCCGCTCTGGCGGCGGGAGACGCCTGGTCCGACGCCCGCACCGTCCAACTCCCGGGCTCGGTGGACACGCGCGTCTGGGTGGCACTCCTGGCCGACAGCACCGAACTCGTGGCGGAGGCCGACGAAGAGAACAACCAGGGCCTGGCGGCCCTCTGGGTGCGGCCCTTCGCCGCCGCCGGACCCGTACGCGATGCTCCCGCAACCGCCTTCGACCTCGGGCTGATGCTGACGGACCTCGAAGTGGGCGGGCGTGGCATGGGCGGACCCGTGCCATCGGAATGGTACCGCGTCGAATTGCCGGAAACCGGCACGGCCCGGGACCGGGCGGTCCTCATCCTCGACAACGGTTCGCTGGCCGCCGATCTGCGGCTCTACGACGCGGCGGGGAGCCTGGCGGCCGCAGGCGAGGCCCCCGCGGCGACGCCGTGGCAGGCGGCCCTGAGCTTCGAGGGACTGCCCGCGGGCGTGTACCTGCTGCGGGTCGCTCCCGACGGCACAGCCATCGGCAACGGAACACTGGTTGTGGAGAGTACCCCCCGCCCCGCCGTCGACCTGAGCCCCGCGGCCCTGCTGCCCCCGCGGGCGGCGCGGCCGGGAGAGACCGTCGCGCTCTGGGTCACGGTGTCCAACCGCGGCAACCTGGCCGCGCCTGCCTTCACGATACGCCTGGCCAGGGAGGAAGGCGATGAGACCCTGGCCACGACGGAAGTGCCCGGACTGCCTGCCGGGATGGCCCGGGTCTGCTCCCTCTCCTTCGCCTGTCCGCCCGCTGCCCTGCCGGGGAACGCCCTGTCGCTCGTGCTCACGGTCGACTCGACGGACACCGTGG
>JAFGRS010000902.1 GCA_016935045.1 Lentisphaeria bacterium
ACACGGTCAACATCTACCTGAACTGGGCGCCGCGGCAGGAACGCAGCGACTGGCTGGCACACTGGGGCACGGTGGGGGAGAAACCTCTCTTCTTCGTCGAGTGGGGGCTGCCCCACATCTCGAGTTGGTCCAGCTACCGCGGTCCGGAGTTCATCTGGCGTTGTCTGGCTTTCCAGAGCCTGTGGGTGCCCGAGTTCGCGGCGGCGCACCTGGGCGGGGAGGCATACCGCATCGGCCCGGGGCTGCGCAAGGCCCTGGATCGGGAAGAGGAGCTGTGGGCCCGGGGAGAACCCTTTTCCTGGGGCACGCTGGCGGGGACGTTGCGGGATGGGGACACGATGCACCAGGAGGTCATGGCGCTGTTTGCCGCGGACAACTGGCGCGCCCACCGGGCCTGGGGGATCTCGGCGATGCTGCCCTGGGACCAGGGCGAGCTGTGGAACCGGGTCCGGGAGACCCCCACCGTGGAGAACCCGGAGCGCCATGCCCGGCTGCAGCACCCGGGGATCGTCCCGGATGCGTTCCGTCCGGGGTCGCAGTACATCGGCGATCCCGGAGGGGCGGACGCCTTCGTTCCGAGCGCCATAGGCAAGGTCTTCCAACGCTGGAACATGCCCCTGTGCGCCTTCCTCGGGGGCCGGGTGGACGGGCACGGCGCCGACGGCCCGGTGGAGGGTTCCGACCGGCGCTTCACGGAGAAGCGTCACACGGTCCTGCCGGGAAGCACCGTTCCCAAGAGCCTGGTGATCCTGAACGACAGCCGCCGGCCGCGCCGCTGCGCCTACCGTTGGGGCTGGGCCGGAGAGGACGCGGCGGGGGCCGGCCGGGGGACGATCGAGGTGGCGCCCGGGGGACGGGCCTTCGTTCCCATTGCCGTCGCCATCCCCGACACGGCCTCCCCGGGACCGCTGGAGCTGCGCGCGGTCTTCGACTTCGGGGAGGGAGAGGTGCAGGAGGATGGGTTCCTTTTCACGGTGCTGGACGGGAGGCCGCCGCCGCCGTTGCGCCAGGCGGTGTGGCTGCTGGATCCGGGCGGGCGCACGGCGGCCTGCCTGGACCGTCTGGGCATCCGGCACCGGCCCTGTCCCCCCGATGGCGCGGGGGTGGAAGCGGGGGCGGTGCTGGTGGTGGGGGAGCGGGCGCTCTCCGACCCCGTGCTGGCGACCGCCAGACTGCCCGTTCTGGAGCGGGTTTCGGAGGGTGCGCGTCTGCTGGTGTTGGCCCAGGACGCCGACGTGCTCAGCCTGCGTTTCGGCTTCCGGGTTCAGGTGCACGGTCTGCGGCAGCTCTTCGTGCGTGATCCCGGGCACCCGGCCCTGGCGGGGCTGTCGGAGGCCTGCTTCCGGGACTGGGCAGGCTCTGCCGAGATGGTGCCTCCGTTCCTCGATACGCCCCCCGTGGAAGCGACCAATCCCACCTGGGAGTGGTGCGGATTCCGCAATACGAGGGTGTGGCGGGCCGGCAACCTCGGCACGGTGGCGTCGGTGCTGATCGAGAAACCCCCGAGGGGCGGCTGGCTGCCGCTGCTCGATGGCGGCTTCGACCTGCAGTACGCGCCCCTGTTGGAGAAGGTCGATGGCCGGGGCCGGGCCCTGTTCTGCCAGCTCGACCTCGTGCACCGCTCCGAGCCGGAACCCGTGGCCGAGAGGCTGCTCCCCGGCCTGCTGCGGTCCCTGGCCGATGCTCCGGCAACCGCGCCGCCACGCCGTGTCCTATGCTCGGGCGGTGAGGATGTCCGCGGACTTCTCGATGCCCTCGGGATCGCCTGCGGTCCCTGTCCGGAGATCCTGGCCGGCAGCCCGGAGGACGCGCTTCTGGTGGCGGGGCCGGGCGCGACGCCTCCCGGAGGGCTGCGGGAGTCGTTGGCCGCGGGGTTGGCACTGCTGTGCCTGGGCTTCGGGGCGGAGGACTTGGCGCGCTGGCTCCCGGACGGGCCCCGCGGCACGCCGGGCGCCTTCGCTGCGGCGGAGTTGGCGGGATTGGGGGAAGGGGTCCTCCGTGGGGTTTCCCCAGCGGACGTGCACTGGCGCGGGAGAGCGTCCATGACGGCCCTGGATGGGGAGGGGCATCCGGCCTTGCGGACGGTTGCGACCGGCAAGGGAAGGGTGGTGCTGTGCCAGGCTCCCCCCCCGGTCTTCGACACGCAGGCGAAACCCTACCTTCGCACGACGCAGCGCCGCAGCCTGTTCCTGGTCTCGCGTCTCCTGGCCAACCTGGGGGCCGTGGGGGAGAGCCGCGTCCTGCGCCGCCCGGTCGAGGTCGCGGCCAGGACCGACTGGCCGCTGCCGTCTGCCTGGCTCGGCCGCGCCGATCCCGAGGATGTCGGCAACGCCCAGCGGTGGTGGCAGGAGACCGCTGCCGGAGGACAATGGAAGTCCATCGCGGTACCGGGGACATTCGAGTCGCAGTTCCCTGAACTGGTGGACTATGACGGTCTGTTCTGGTACCGCCTGCGGTTCCGTCCGGAGCCGGGCTTCGGTGGAGACGATGTCACCCTGTACCTGGGGGGCATCGACGACGAATCCTGGGTCTGGCTCAATGGCGCCTTCCTCGGTGAAGTGACCAAGGACACGCGGCCGGACGATTACTGGTCGTTCCCGCGCGAGTACCGCCTCCCCCAGGGCCTGCTGCGTCAGGACGAGGAGAATGCGCTCGTGGTGCGCGTGCGGGACACCTATCGGACGGGCGGCATCCAGGGGGTGCCCCGTCTGTACCGCACCGCTCCCTGGCTGCGCAGCG
>JAFGRS010000158.1 GCA_016935045.1 Lentisphaeria bacterium
CCTTAACGAAGACATGGATGGGGACACCCTCACCAACGGCCACGAGCAGAATGTCACCCGGACCCATCCGCGCAGCGTCGACACCGACGACGACGGGGTGCGCGACAACGTCGAGTCCAACCAGAGCACGGACGCGGCCGATTCCCTCGATCCGGCGCGGGAGCTGTGCGGTGTGTTCCACGCGCCCGGGCGTTTCGCGGTGGCGGACCAGGCACGGCATCAGTTGACCGCCTGGACCGTGGAAGCACGGGTCCACCTGCCCGCGGCGGGCGCCTCCGGGGTTGTCGTGCGCCGTGCCCTCGCCGCCGGCGGCTTCGATACGGTCAACTTCGAACTCGGCCTGGCCGCCGGAAAGCCCTACATCCGCTTCACCGATCAGGGCGGAACCGACCAGCGCGTGACGGCGCCCACCACCCTCACGACCGAAGCCTGGCATCACCTGGCCGGCACCCTCGGCGACGGCCTGCTCACCCTCTACGTCGACGGCTTCTACCAGGGAGCGCTCCCGGTCCCCGAAGCCTGCCGCACCACCGGCACCGCCGGCTTCCAGGAGATCTCCATGGGCGCGGGCTACCCCTCGGGCGGAGGCTTCGCCAACGCACTGCCCATCGGCAGCCGCATCGACGAGATCCGGCTCTGGAGTGTCGTGCGGACGGCCGGCCAGATCCAGGGCGCCATCAACACGCACCTGACCGGCGAGGAGGCCGCTCTGGTGGGGTACTGGCGCTTCGATGACGGCCTGGGACTGTCGAGCCACTCCATCGAGGACTTCACCGCCCGGCGCGACAACTTCGACAACCTGCCCGACTGGTTCTATAACTGGGCCCACGCGGCATACCCCTCCGGCGGCGCCGACACCGCCGAGACCGATGCCCCCGTGGACGAGGACGGCGACCACCTCCCCGACTGGTGGGAAATCGCCATCTTCGGCGACATCACCAGCCAGAACGACAGCGGCGATCCCGACATGGACGGCCTCACCAACCTGCAGGAATACCTCGGCATCGACGGGGTCGGGCAGACCCAGGCCCTCGACGGCGTGCCGGCCTGGGGCAACGGCGACGGCACCAATCCCCTCGACGCCGATACGGATGGAGACGGCATCCCGGACAGCAACGAGATCTACGTCTACCACACCAAACCCTATGCCGCTGACTCCGACGACGACAGCTTCGACGACCTGACCGAGATCATCGCGGGGACCTTGCCCAATTACTCCCTCGACCCGTTCAAACAGCGCAGCGTCCGCTTCGACGGCGACCCGGGCAGCCTGCTGCGGGCCCCCGCCAGGGCGCGTCATGTCCAGTCCGTCTTCACCGTCGAGCTGTGGTTCCGCCGGGCAACCGTCAGCCAGATCGGCGAGCAGATCCTGCTCAGCCGCGAGGCCGGGGCCGGCGTCAACTACGAGCTGGGTATCGGTGCGGACTACCGGCCCTTCGGACGCTTCAGCTACGGGGACGGGGCAGCCTTCCGCACCGTCAGCAGCCCCGGCATGATCCAGGACGTCGACCACTGGCACCACCTCGCCCTGGTCTACGACCCCGAGGTCAGCGGCGAAATGCGCCTTTATGTCGATGGCGTCAGCAAGGCCCTTGCCTTCAGCTGGCTCGTGCCCGACACGGCCTTCGGCGACCTGAGAATCGGCGCCAACGAGGCCGCCGGATTCGCGGGCTGGATCGACGAGGTCCGCGTCTGGAAGGACAAGCGGACAGCGAGCGAGATCAACGGCTCGATGTACCACAAGCTCAGCGGCAACGAACTCGACCTGGTGGCCTACTTCGCCATGGATGACGACGAGTGGGCCGGCAGCGAGAAATCGCCCAAGCAATACGGCGCCCAGGACTTCGTCACCAACCAGATGGGCGATTCCGCCCTCGGCGAGGGTGGCTACGTCTTCAGTGCCGAGGTGCCGGCCCTCATCCTCACCGACAGCGACGGGGATGGCCTGCCCGATGCCTGGGAGATCGCCAACGGGCTCTCACCCAACGACGCCACCGGCGACAACGGGGCCGCCGGCGACCCGGACAACGACGGTCTCGCCAACCTCGACGAGTACCACGCCGGGACCCGGGCCCAGGACCCCGATACGGACCACGACGGCATGGCGGACGGCTGGGAAGTCGCCAACGGACTCAACCCGTTGTTCGACGACGCGGCCGCCGATCCCGATGGCGACGGCCTCATCAACGTCGAGGAATACCTTGGCGCCGATCACCTCGTCGACCTGGTCACGATCCCGCCCGACTGGGGCGATGCCACCGACCCGCTCGATTCCGACACCGACGACGACGGCTTGCCGGACGGCTGGGAGAGGAGATACGGCCTCGATGCCACCAGCGACGTCGGCGACGACGGGGCCCTGGGCGATCCCGACCTGGATGGGCTCACCAACCTCGACGAACGCAACTACCTCACCAATCCCATGGACGCGGATACGGACAACGACGGCTTGCCGGACGGCTGGGAAGTCACCTATGGCTTCAGTCCCCTCGACCCGACCGGCAGCAACGGCGCCGCGGGTGACCCCGATGCCGACGGCGCCACCAACATTGTCGAGTACGGCCAGGGTACCGATCCCACCGACTGGGATACCGACGACGATGACCTGCCCGACGGCTGGGAAATCCAGTACGACCTCGATCCGCTCAGCGCCCTCCCGCCCAACGGCCGCAACGACGACCCGGATATGGACGGGCGCACGAACTACGAGGAGTACCTCGCCGGCACCCATCCCAAGATCCCCGAGAACGAGGCGACCGACAGCGACGGCGACGGCCTCACGGACGTGCAGGAGTGGCAGCCCGACGTCAACACCGACCCGCATCGCGTCGACACGGATGACGACGGCGCCAACGACTACGAGGAGTATCTCGTCGGCACCGAGGGCTACAACAGCCTCTCGAAGGAAGCCATCAACACCTATGTGGACCTCAAGCACTACAACCAGCTCGATTACCGCGGCAACCTGGTGGCGCGCCTCGAGGAGGACGACTACCTCGAAGTGCCCGCCACCAGCGTCGGCGACGACCGCCTGGCGTTCTCGAGCTGGACGGTCGAGGCCCGCTTCCGGCTCCGCTTCGACATGACCACAGGAGAGAAGGGCAGCCTCGACCTCGGGACCCTGGCCAAGGGCGACGAACTCTACCTGGTGCGCCGCGGGTACCTCCCCGCCGCCGCCTCCGGCGAACTCGACGTCAACTACGCCATCGGACTGAAGGTCGGCGAACGCAGCGGCGAGAAGGTCCTCTATCCCTTCGCCAAGTGGTACAACACCGCCGACGAAGACCCCGCCCGCGTCCTCAGGCGTACGGTCCAGGTCCCCAACAAGGTCCTCCAGGAAGACCTGTGGTACCACCTGGCCGCACGCTACGACGCCGCGGCCCGCACCCTGACCCTCTTCGTCGACGGCTTGCCCGTGGCCCAGCAGGTCAACGTGGCAGGATACTGCCCCATCGAGCTGCCCGGGAAGACGCCCTTCGTGCGCATCGGCGAAGGCTTCGCCGGCGACGTGGACGAAGTCCGCATCTGGGGCGTGCCGCACCGCACCCTGCGCTACACCGAGCCCGGCACCGGGGAGATGCGTTACCTCAACGGCGTCGCTCTGACCGACGAACGGATCGCGGCCAACGCGGACCGGTCCGTCACACCCACCTTCGGCTGCTACGACGGCGGCCTCGCCGATACCTATGCCTTCGTGGCCGTGGACCCCGCGGCCTATGTCGTCGACCGTCAGGTCACGATCCCGCCCTGGACCACCGCCTCGGGCAGCAAGGGCACCCTCTCCACCGAGGCCCTGTTCTACGACGCCAACGGCAACGGTCGCTGGGACAGCGGCGAGCAGGTCTGGGTGGATGTCGAGGATCCCGTCAACCTGCTCGGGTTCCCCGGGGAGTATGACCTCGGCCTCGATGCGGACATCCATGCGGGGCTCTATCCGGTGCCCACGGGCCTCGGGCAGGATCCCGCCGTCATGGGCCTGCCGCTGTACTACAACGACCTCAACGGCGACCGTGTCTGGCAACCGGGTGAGGATGCCTGGCTGGATTACGTCAACGCCGCCAGTTGGTACGATGCCCAGGCCAATCCCTGGGCCCGGGCCATGGGACTGGGGCTCTACATCAAGTTCGACGATGCCGGCGAGCACATCGAAGACTACGCCTGGCATGCGGATTGGCGCGCCTTCTGGGCCCATGCCATCCGGCCCCAGGATACCGGCCTGACCATGGCCGAAGTGATCTACAACGGCAACGACGCACCATCCGCGCCCCAGGTCCGCATCCAGCCCCAGGCGAACGACGGCAGCGTCGCTCTCGATGCCCTCCTCCGAGCCCAGATCACCCTGCCCTCCGTCGACCCGGAGAACGCCGCCGTGCACTACCGCTACGCCTGGTACCTCGGACTCCGGGCCCCGGCCGACCCGGCGGCATCCATCCTCCCCGTCGATACCAATGGGGACGGCGCCTGGAACTCCGGTGAGGCGCTCTTCAGCGACACCAACGGCAACGGCTTGCCCGACACCGGCGAGACCCTCATTCCCGCGGGCGCCGAGCAGGTGTCCACGGCGAGCATGCTCGATCTGGCGGAGCTTGGCGCTGTTGCCGGGCAGACCTACTACCTGCTGGTCGTGCCGGTGGACGAACTCGGCAGCACCGGCCCGCACGCGCTCGACTACGTCACTACGTCGTCGCGCCTGGCCCCGCAGCGCCCCGTCTTCATCGCCCTCGATCCCGAACAGGCCGAAGAGGACGACGACCTGGTGCTGACTCTGCGCAACACCAGCGGCACCAACGTGCGCTTCTTCGTGAGCTGGTACCGCAACTTCGAACTCTTCGCCAGCAGCGAGGAAGTCCCCGTCATGGCCTTCGATGATCCGCACACCCACGACGTCATCGAAACCGATGCGACCTTCGTGGTCGACAGCATGTTCACCGCCCGGGGAGATATCTGGACCTTCATGGCCTACGCCGTGGACGCCTCCGGCGGTCAGAGCCCGCCGACCTACGGCAGCGGCGCCACCACCCAGGTCCGCGTGGCCCGGGTCATCGGCGGCGGCGCCGGCAGCGGCACCGCCAACATGGCCCCGTCGGCGCCCACGACCGTGATCGCCGCACCCGAGCTGCCTTACGATGTGGACATGCTGTACGTCGAGGTCGGCGGCGCGGTCGACCCCGAGGGCGATGCCTTCGCCTACTACTACCAGTGGTTCCGCTACGACGACACGATCAGCGCCTATGTGCCGGAGATCGACCTCATCACTCCGTCGGTGGACGAGAGTTACACCGAGGAAGGGGAACGCTGGTTCTGCCAGGTGGTGGCCATCGACGTCTACGGCAACCGCAGCCCGGTCGTGACCTCGAACACCCTCGTCATCATCGAGGAAGAGGCCCTCGCTTACCTCATCTACGAACCCAACAACAGCGTGGACGAAGCACGGCGGATCCTGCCCAAGGACAACCCCATGGACGTCGGTGACGACTACGCCCAGGACCACACCTTCTACTCCGCCGACGACCGCGACTGGTTCTGGTTCGTCGTCGAGGACGGCCCGGGCTACGAACAGGTGCGCGTCACCTTCGAGACCAACGACGGCACCGAGATGTGGACCCCGAACCACATCGGCGACCTGGATCCGGCCGATACCATCCTCGCCCTCTATGCGGTGGGCAACAACGGCAACCTGCGCTTCATCCGCCAGGTCGACGACGTGGGACTGCCCGGTGAACTGGGATCGACACGCTTCGCCCGCATCTCCCTCGACCTCGACCCCGGCATCTACTACGTGCAGGTGTGGACCAACCAGAGCGTCACTCCCGACGCGAACCGCGAATACAGCGCCCACCTGTGGTTCAATATCACCCCCGGCGCCAGCGGACCCACCGGACCCACGTCCGTGGTCCTGACTCCCGGCGAGCCGTCCACCAACGACAACCTGTTCTGCCAGGCCGGCGGCGCGGTGTCGCCCCTGGGCGAAGGCCAGATCGAGTACCGCTACGTCTGGTTCCGCGACGGCCAGGTGGTGCCCTTCGGAGGCGGTGTCCAGCCCATCGAGGGGTACAACTACATCCTCGCCAACGCCAAGCCCGATGCGGAGGACAGCCCGGACGGCACGCCAGCCAACGTTGTCTCGCCGGAATACACCCGCGAAGGGGAAGTCTGGTACTGCGTCGTCTTCGCGGTGGACGCCAACGGCGAGAGCGAGGGCGTGATCAGCAACGTGGTCACCATCGGCACCAGCACCTGGGCGCAGACGGTCATGGTCGATAAGACCTTCACCGACGGGACCACGGCCGTTACCCAGGAGATCACCGTCGGCTGGATGTTCGGCGCCACGCACGGCTTCGACCTCGGAATGGACGCGGACCTCCCCAATGCCTATCCCACACCCGGCGAGCCGGGCGGACCGCCGCAGGGCCCCGGTGGCACCGGCACCGCAACCACCATCACCGATGCCGGCAGCAGCTTCTGCGTCGGACTCGAACCCGAGCACACGCGGCTGGTCCGCGATATGAGGCCCTACGGCGCCATGACCTCGTGGTACCTCAAGGTGGAACTCGGCCGCAACCCGGCAACCTGCCGCCTGCGCTGGGACAGCACCGTGCTGCCCCTGGCCGATACCCCGCTGACCATCACCCGCGTCGAGGAAGGCCCCTACGGAGAATTCTACCCCGTGGCCGGCACGACCCTCGATATGAGCCAGCACAGCCAGATCGTCATCGACGCGGTCGAGATCGCGGCCCTCGCCGAAGCCTACACCGCCGAACCCGAACGGATGACCGTCGTCTTCCGCATCAGCCTCGGCGCCGGCGACGGCAGCCAGACCATCGCCCTGCACTACGGCTGGAACCTCGTCTCCTTCGCCCTGCAGCCCATCAACCCGGCCGTCGAGAGCGTCTTCGCCTTCAACGGACAGCAGGTCATCGCCGGTGTGGCCTGGGCCTATGAGGGTGGAGGCTACGTGCCCGTGCTCGAAATCGAGCCCACCGTGGGCTACTGGGTGTACTGCCCGTTCGCGAACGGGGCGACGTTCACCGTCCACGGCGTGCGGACCAACCGGAACATCCGCCTTGCGCAAGGCTGGAACCTGGTTGGGCCCGTCATGAGGACCGTCGTCTCCGAAGCCTACGAAGCCTACGGCACCGGTCCGGGCGGCAACGGCGCCGTGGACCTCAACAGCGTGATGAGCATCGGCGCCGACGGCGAATACTACCAGACCGACGTGATGGAACCCGGCCGGGCATACTGGATCGAGGCCAACCAGAGCGTCGAACTGCCCAGCAATGTGAGCCAGCCGTAACGTATCGACCACAAGCCGCGGGGCTGCCTCCCGGGGACCGGGTGGCAGCCCCGTGCCTTTCCTCCGGATACCGCGGAGGACCGCGGACTACAGTTGTGGAAGGCGCCGTTCCCCTGGAGGGCGACGCTCCGCGGAGCCGATTCCCCATTCCCCTGGAGGGCGACGCTCCGCGGAGCCGATTCGCCATTCCCCTGGAGGGCGACGCTCCGCGGAGCCGATTCGCCATTCCCCTGGAGGGCGACGCTCCGCGGAGCCGTTCCCCTGGAGGGCGACGCTCCGCGGAGCCGATTCGCCATTCCCCTGGAGGGCGACGCTCCGCGGAGCCGTGCCGCGTTGCCTGAGGGTTACCGCGCGCGGCGCACGTCGCGCGACAGCTTCCCACTGCCGCGCTACATTACCGCACTCGTGGCACAGCAGCGCGGACAGGATCACCATGAGCGGCATCGCCCACACACGCAACATCAGCATCATCGCCCACATCGACGCGGGCAAGACGACCACCACGGAGGGCATCCTCTTCTACTCGGGGTTGACCCATCGTTACGGCAACATCGACGAGGGCACCACCGTCATGGACTTCCTCCCCGAGGAACGCGCCCGCGGCATCACGATCCGCGCCGCTGCCGCGACGGTTCCCTGGAACGAGCACCTGCTCCATCTCATCGACACTCCGGGCCACATCGACTTCACCGCGGAGGTCGAGCGTTCCCTGCGCGTCATCGATGGCGCCGTGGTGATCTTCAGCGGCGTGGAAGGCGTCGAGGCCCAGAGCGAGAAGGTCTGGCATCAGGCCGACCGTTACGGCGTGAGCAAGGTTGCCTTCGTCAACAAACTGGACCGCATCGGCGCCTCCTTCCCGCGCGTCGTCGAGGAAATCGACAAGACCTTTGGGAATTGCGGCTTGCCGCTCCAGGAACCGGTCGGCATCGAAGGAGAATTCCACGCCATTCTGGACCTTGTCTCCCGGGAACAGATCCGTTTTGAGGGTCAGGACAACGAGATCGTCGTCCGGGAACCCATTCCGGAAGCCCTGGCCGAGCGCGCGGCGGCCTGCCGCGAAGCCCTCGTCGAACGCCTCGCGGACCACAGCGACGAGATCGCCCAGTGCTACCTCGAGGGCACCGAGGTCCCCGCCGATCTCCTGCGCCGGGAAATCCGCCGGCTCACCATCGCCCGGACCATCGTTCCCATCCTGCTGGGCAGCGGCAAGCGCCGCATCGGCATCCAACCCCTCATCGACGCCGTCATCGACTTCCTTCCTTCCCCCGAGGACGTGGGGGCCATCAGCGGCCATGAACCCAAGACCGGCGACACCGTCACCGTTCGACCCGACCCGAAAGCCCCCTTCTCCGGACTGATCTTCAAGGTGACCGCCTCGGCCTCCGCCGACCTCCTCTACCTGCGTACCTACTCCGGCACCCTCAGCCCCAGCAGCTCCCTCGTCAACAGCCGCACAGGCGAACGCGTCCGGCCCAAACAGATCCTCAGGGTCTACGCCAAGAATACCGAGCTGGTCGATTCCGTCGGCCCCGGGGACATCGTCGGCCTCATCGGCGCCCGCGACTGCGGGACCGGAGATACGCTGCATGACCCCCGCCTGCGTATCTCCTTCGAACGCATCGCCTTCCCCGATGCCGTCATCTCCATGGCCGTGGAACCCAAGTTCAGCAAGGACAAGGACCGCCTCGACGATGTCCTCGGGCTCCTCTGCCGCGAAGACCCCACCCTCTCCGTCACCAGGGATGAGGACACCGGCCAGCGCCTCCTGGCGGGCATGGGCGAGCTGCACCTCGAAATCAACCTCAAACGGGTCGCCCAGGAGTTCAACGTCGAGGCCCGCACCGGAGAACCCCGCGTCGCCTACCGGGAAACCCTCCGCGCCGCAACCGCCGAACACGTCACCTTCCATCGCGTGCTCGGGGAAACCGAGCTGTACGTCGAGGCCGACGTCGCCTTCCAACCCCTGCCCAGGGGAGGCGACATCTTCCGGGTCCTCAGCAAGGTCCGGAATACCCCCCAGGTCCCCAAGGTCTTCGCACTTGCCGCCGAACAGGCCCTCAACGACGGCCTGCGCACGGGCGGAAACCACGGCTACCCACTCATCTACCTCGAAGCCGAGCTGCGCGCCCTCAAGACACTTCCCGACAAGAGCACCGAGGGGGCCGTCGTCGGCGCCGTCCTGCAGGCCATCGACCAGGCCATCTCCCGCGTCGGCACCACCGTCCTCGAACCCATCATGCGGCTCGAAGTCCTGGCCCCCGAGGATACCGTCGGCGAGATCTCCACGTACCTGCAGCCGCGCCGGGCGGTCATCCATGCCATGACCAGGGTCGGGGAACTCAAACGCATCTCCTGCGAAGTCCCACTCGCCGAAATGTTCGGCTTCGGCAAGGCCCTCCCCAGACTGACCGGAGGCCGGGGCACCTTCACCATGGAGCCCTGCGGCTACCAGGCTCTGCCCCCCGCGGTCGCCCAGCAGATGTTCGGGGAATCCTGACCTTGATCGAGCGCCCCCCCGAGGGTACATTCCCCCGGTCGTGCGTCGACCACGGGCGGTTAGTTCAGTTGGTCAGAACGTTTGGTTTACACCCAAAAGGCCGCTGGTTCGAGTCCAGCACCGCCCACCATTCCCCAGCAACGAGTTACGACTCTAAAGACCGGAAGCTCGGGCTAAGGCAGGGCTAAGAGAGAGAGGCGAGGGGAGCCCTTCTGGGATGCATCCCCCGATGTCGTGTGTCCGGCGTTTCCATCGCGCAGTCTTTAATGAGTCTCTGCGGTTCGCTGTCCATCGGCGTGACGGACATCCCCTACCGGCGGATCCGGGCATTCTACCTGCACGACCCCTACGCGCATGATCCGGCGGACTGGGCCGACATCCTGGAACTGGTACGGGAGTACAACGTCCGGGTGCTGCGGGCCGGGTCGGACGCGATCCCGTTCATCACGGAGTCGGCAATCAGCCGGATCGTGACCGTTGTACTGCGGCCCCCCAAGCGCGAGCGCATGCGCGGATTACCCCGCATGGCAAAGGAAGAGCCGGCCGTGTCGACAGACTGGGCAGCCTACGAAGGCGGGCTGCGAAGGGCTTCCAGGGGTGGGGCACGTGGGCACGCGGCGCGCAGACGCCGACGCTCGACGATGGCAGGCTCAGGGTTGCTTGCGGAGCCATGACGGAGCCCCGGTTGACGCGACACTCGCCTTCGATGCGCACACGAGAGGGATCCCGCCTATCCCGACGGTACTCCCGGTTGTGCCTCACAGGCCGACATCCCTTTCTCCACTGGACGGAGTGGACCGCTGCGGCATGTCATCCAACGGGCTTCGCGCTCCAGTCCTCATCTCACGGACCACATGCGTGTAGACCATCGTGGTCTCCAGGCTGTTGTGCCCGAGCAACTCCTGGATCTCGCGGATGTCCGTGCCCCTGAGCAGAAGGTGCGTAGCGAAGCTGTGTCGAAGGCTGTGGACGCCCGCATGCTTGGGGATCCCGGATTTGCGGAGCGCCTCTTTGACCGCCCTCTGCAGGTTGCTTTCCGCAGTGTGGAATCGCCGCAGCCTGCCGTCCTCCCTGTCCGGGGAGAGAACTGTAGACGGGAACACGTACTGCCATGCCCACTCCCGACCGGCGTTGGGGTACTTGCGCCCCAAGGCGTCCGGCATGCAGACCTCTCCGTGCCCCTCCGCCAGGTCAGACTCATGGATTGCCTTCACCCGGGCCAGGTGTTCCCTCAGAGGCCCCCTCAGCGCTTGTGGCAGCATGGTCGGCCTGTCCTTGTTGCCCTTGCCGCTGCGGACGATGATGCATCCCTGATCGAAGTCGATGTCTTTGACCCGCAGGCGGACACACTCCATCAGCCGCAGTCCCGCGCCGTAGGTCAGCTGAGCCATCAGCTTGGTGGTGCCGTCCATGGAGTCGAAGAGCAACTGCACTTCTCTTCGGCTCAGCACGACCGGCAGCTTCTTCCCGCGCCTGGCCCGCACGGTATCCTGCAGACCCTCAAGCGGCCTGCCCAGCACTTCCCTGAAGAGGAACAGGAGTGCATTGAACGCCTGGTTCTGCGTGGAAGCCGCCACTAGCCGCTCCATGGCCAAGTGGCTGAGGTAGCGTCTGATATCGCCCTCGCTCAACGCTGTGGGCGGCCGCATCCCACAGTAGGCGGCGAAACGTCGCGCCCAGTCAAGGTACGCAGTTTCGGTCTTGGGAGAATAGTGTCGCAGGCGAAGGATTCGCCGCTCGTCGGACAGGACCCCGACCCACGCGGCAGTCATGGCAATGGGGCCTGTGTCCCGCTCTGCTCCGGGCGTGTCCCCGCGTGAAGCGCTGGATGGCGGCATCGCCATGTCTCTCCGTGCCGAGCATCGCTCGCGGACAAAGAGGCGGAAGAGCCTCACCGC
>JAFGRS010000159.1 GCA_016935045.1 Lentisphaeria bacterium
AGCAGGAGCTTCGCCCTCCAGGGGAACCGGCTCAGCAGGAGCTTCGCCCTCCAGGGGAATCGGCTCAGCAGGAGCT
Source organism: Lentisphaeria bacterium (assembly GCA_016935045.1). GTDB lineage: Bacteria > Verrucomicrobiota > Lentisphaeria > Oligosphaerales > JAFGRS01 > JAFGRS01. The sequence goes on from JAFGRS010000159.1 coordinate 77, forward strand.
TCGCCCTCCAGTCCGAACCGAGTACGCGCGGCCCCATCCCCTGGAGGGCGAAGCTCCTGCTGAGCCGGTACTCGGATAGGCGGGGACGTGGCAACTCCCGGGTTTACGGTCCGGGGTCTACCAGCAGGATGCGGCCGGCGGCGGTAGCCACGGCGATGCGTCCGTCCGGCCACGGCAGGAGCTGATCCACGCGTGTCTCCGCGGTGGCAGCGGCCGGCAGGCCCCCGTCGCCATCGAGGACGACCAGGGCGCCGTCGTCGCAGCCCACGAGACAACGCCGTCCGTCCGCCAGGGGCAGGAGCCGTCGCGGCGGCGAGAGAAGCGCCCTGCTCCACAGTCGTCGGCAGTGGGGATCGAGGGCCACGAGCAGGCGGTCGTGGGTGGCCACCAGGATGCGGGGCGGATCTTCGTCCCGCAGGATCGCGAGGTCCCGGATGTAGGCGCGGAAGGTGGTTCCCGGGGCCGGTCCGAACTGGGCATTGGCGAGGGGGCGGCCGTCGGCGGCGAACACGGTCACGCGGTTCCAGCGGCCGTTGGTGGCGGAGACGAGTTCGGGGTTGCCGTCGCGGTTGACGTCTTCCCAGAGGAGTCCGGCGCGGTTCTGGGCGGACCAGCCCCCGATCATGGTGTGGCCCGGGGGCACGCCGTAGAAGCCCCTCCCGACGTCGAGGCGGCGGCTGTTGATGATGCTGATCTCGTCGGTGCCATTGGGCCAGCGGGCGATGAGCGCATCGTGCGAGCCATCGGCGGCAGGCACGATGCGGATGATCTTCCCGGGGCCCCAGAACACGGGCAGCCGGCGGGCGAGGCTGCCGTCGCACTCGAGGATCTCGGCGGTGCAGGCACTGCCCACCACGCATTGGGGCCTGCCGTCGATGAAGGGCCCCGTGGCCACCCCGTGAATGCCTCCGTGACCCGGCGCCGACTTGAACCAGTAGGTCTTCGCGGCGCGGAAGACGGCGGGGTCCATTGCGGAGGTGAACACCCAGCGGCGGCTGCCGTCGCGTCCGAAGGCGATCAGCGTTTCGTCCGCGCAACCCGCCAGCAGGAGGTCCGCCTCGGGCCACCAGTGCAGCAGCCGGATCGGGCCGTCCGTTTCCAGCGACGGCAGGGGATTCCCGTCCGCGGCCAGCCGATGGACGGTCCGCTCCCGGGCCAGGGCCAGCAGCGTGCCGCCGTCCGGGTCCGGCACGAGACAGGCCGCGGTCACCGGGCCGGGCAGCTGGGCCAGAGGCGCCAGGTCCAGGGCCGCGGGGGCCTGCAGGGCAGCGGACTCTCCGCCTGGAGCAGCCTCCCTCTCCGCCCAAAGGCGCAGCCCTTCCTCCGTCAGGCCGCCGAGGACGGCAGCCAGGGCCTCGCGGTCGCGCTCTTCGAGGAAGGCATTCTCGAGCACGTGTCTGCCGCTGCCGAGCCGCAGCGGTCCCGGGGGCTGCGGCGCCCCGTCGAGGCGGGGGGCAGCGGCCGTGCGCAGTTCGAGCAGGGTTGGGTTGTGCACCTCGATTTCCGCCCGTCCCGTCGCGAAATCCCAGTCGACGACCACGCCCTCGGTCGATTGGAGGAGGGGTGTATCGAGGCCCGCGGCGGTCATCCCTCGGCCGTACAGGTGGGTGGTTGCCAGGATGGCGGCGGCGGCGTGGATGGCGCGGTAGTCCCCCATCACCGCCAGCGCCGGTTCGGGAAGGCGCAGCGCGGCCGCGCGGGGCGCCAGGCGGAGGCTTGACGAGTGCCGGTACCCGGGAGGCACGGGCGCCAGAAGGTGGAAGAAGTACGCGTCTTCTCCGGAACGCACCGGCCCCGTCCACAGCATGGTGATGGTGCGGTTGCCGGATGCCGGCAGCGGATCGCAGGTCGAAAGGGCAAACCCCCCGGGGGCCGCCACCGGCAGGGCGCCCGAGGGACGGAACAACACCCGCCCGACCGCCGCGTAGCAGCGTTCCGGGTCGCCGGCATGGGCCACGACTTCGAGCGTCAGGGTGTGGTCGCCGGCCGGGACCTCCTGTTCCCCCAGCGAGATCCGGTCCCGGAGCGCTTCCGCGGCGTGCAGGCTGACGCGTTCCAGGAGCGTTCTGCCGTCCAGGAGGATGCGCACGGCGCCCCGATCCAGGTAGCGCACGGTGTCGAGGAGCATCTCTCCCCGGAAGGCGGCATCGAGGTGGAAGGGGAGTTCGAGCCGGGCGCCGGGCTCGCGTGCGCGCAGGAGCACGATGCCGAGGCTTTCGAGGCGTACGAGGAGATCGGGTTGGGCGGGAAGGGCGCGGCACTGGCTGTCGAGGGCATCGACATGGTTCCACCCGTCCGGCAGCATGTCCGCTGCCTGGGCCTCGCCGATTCGTGCCCGCCGTTCGTCCGGGGACCAGGTTCCGCCGGCGGTTTCCCAGAGGGTCTGCACGGCCATGTTCGCGCTGTCGGTGCGGAAGGTCAGGTGGTCGACGATCAGGGCATAGCATCCCAGGCGTTGCAGGAGCATGCGGCGCCAGGTGCAGAAGGCGGCGCCAGGGACATCGCCGCGGGCGGCCGCGGTGGCGCCGACCCGGTCGTGGAAGGCGAGTGCGGCATCCATGGGCACGGCCGGTTTCACCATGCCATCGGCCTTGGTGAGCACCTGGTTCAGGTAGCCTTCGAGCAGCGGTGTCCCTCCCAGGCGCAGGGCGAGGATGGCAAAGGTGTGGTAGGGATTGCGCGAGGCGCCGTTGAAGCCGTCGAGGAGCACGAAATCGCCGCCCGGGCCGATGTCGGTGCGGAAACTGCCGAAGAGGAACGACTGTTCGAAGGGCAGACCGCTGCCCCGACGCAGCCACAGCGGCTGGGGCAGGGACTGGACGGACCATCGCCCGTCGAGATCCGGGGGAAGGGTGGCCCGGAGGGACTCGTCCGGCCAGTACGACTGTCCCAGGCGGAAGCCGTCGGTGTCCATCCGTGTTCTCTCGCGGTAGGTGATCCAGCGGCCGTCGCCGGTGACATGGGCGGCCTTGTGGAGGAAGCCGAGGGAGGCGCTGCGGAGTTGGCTGTCTCCGGGGCGGCCATTGAGCAGGATCTCGAATCCCCGCAGCAGTTCCCCCAGCACCCCGTTCTCGACGGGGGCCCGGTCCCCGGTCAGGCAGAGGTAGGTGAAGATGGGGGCGATGCCGGTGCTGTACCAGAACAGGTTGTCGCTTTCGCCCTGGATCCAGGCGTGGTTGTGGAGGGAGGCGAAGGCGTAGGTCCCCGCCCGCAGGCAATGTTCCCAGACCGGATCGGGGTAATCCCGCTGGAAGTAGCGTCCCAGGCAGTAGAGCCCGATGGCGGCCCACTGGCCATGCCGGGACGGTACCGAATCGGCCGGACCGGTGAGGGCATAGATCCCCCGGCGCGCGTAGTCGTCGTGTTCGAGCTGGCGTGCCAGGGCCTGCGTCACCCGCAGGCGCTCGGCGGCGCTGAAGACGGGGCTCTCCTCGATCAGGTCCCAGAACAGGACCAGCAGGTGTTGGTTGTAGTGGTACGCGCCCGCCAACGGGTCCCGCTTGTTCTCGATGCGCTCCCCGTCGACCCGGCTGATCTCCGCGATGGCGGCTTCGTCCGGGAACGCCAGGCGCAGGAAGTCCCGGGCGTACCTCGGTTCCCCCGTCATGGCATACAGGGCCATGCGCTTGCTGAGGCTGTTCCAACCGAAGTACCCCACCGAGCCATAGCCCTCGGAGGCCTCCCAGGTCTCCGCCTGCGCCGGGTCTTCGGGCAGCGCAAGACCCTTCCCCAGAAGGACTTCGAGGATGTGTCCCAGGACCACGGCTCCCTCCCGGCCCGCTGACCGGATCCGCACCGACAGCGCCTCGGCCGCCGCCGCCACCCCGGCCCCGTCGCTGCCGCCCGCAAGGATGGCATTGCAGCCGTTGCCGTAGGGATTGTGCAGAGAGCGCAGGATATGACCCCCAGCCCCCGGGTAACGGAGGTCCTCCAGAGCGAAGTAGGCCTCGTACAACCCCCCGATCAGCCGGTTGTCCGAACGATTGCCCAGGACGACGACATGCCGGGTCAGGGGCAGCGCCGCGCGGGGATCGTCGTCGGGGACCAGCGGCAGGACACAGCCACCAACCTCCCTGACGGCCGCCTGGATGACCGCCGCCGCGGCGTCATGGCGTCCGTCCGCGGGGACCACGATCAGGGCGCGGGGTTCGCCGGCCGTTGCCAGGGGTGTTTCGAGGCAGAGTTCCTTGAGGCGCGCGATCGGCGGCGCCTTGCCGGGGGGTGGTGTGACGGGTGCCGGCGGTGGGGGAACTCCTCCCCGGAGACGAACGTCGTCCAGCAGCAGGGTTGTTGGCGGTCCCCGATGGGTATACAGGTAGAGTCGCAGGGTATGGTCGCCCTCGGGCATCCGGCCCACGAGGGTTCGGCGTTCGAAGTGTGTCACGGCGTTCGTGGCGAGGTGTGTCTGGACATAGGTATTGGAGGGCAGGAAGCGCAGTTGCAGGAAGACGTTCACCGGCGCCGGCCGCTCCGGCACCGCCGCCACGGCCACCGACGCCTCGTAGGCCCTGCCGCCGGCGGCCGCGACATCCTGGGACAGACCCAGCTCCCGCTCGGGGTCGCGGTCATCCAGCAGCAGCACCTGCCCGGGCGCAAAAGGCACCCGGATGAGGGAGAGCGACTGCTGCGCGCCGCCGCCCGCGTACAGGACCCAGCCGTCCGGGACGGGACCCCGCATCCCGCCCTCGAAGGACGGGTTCCGGAGGACCACCATCGACGCCTCCCCGGCCGCCGCCGCCGTGACCCCCGCCATGCTCAGGACCGCCAACCGGACGGTGCGGCGACCGCAGACCCGACGCTGCGCAGACATGCCAAGCTCCTCCACGGATCCGACGCAGACACAACGGCAGCCGCCCCGACCGGACTGGCCGGACGAGGAGCCCGGGGTGCGGCGGACGCATCCCGCAGAGGCGAGATCCGCGGCCCGGGCTCTCTGCCCTGCACGGCACGGGTGATCCATGCACTGCCACCATATTGCCGACGGGAGTGCCTGACAACGCCTTCGCCCCCTGTGGGTCTGGAGCGCCCCGGTCCGCCTGCTCGCGGGGAGTGGGGCCTCGCGGGCAATGGTGCGCGGGGGGCCGCGCCCCGTACCGGGATTCCCGCCGTACCGGCCGGCGCCCTCGACGGCCGATGGCCAGAACATGGCTTTCGGCTACATTACCGGAGAGACGTCAAGACCGAGCCGGAGTCCTCGCGCGCCCCCCGGGTCGGGTTCAGGCGCCGTTCCCGGCGCAGGCGCGGCGGAGCGTCCGGCGTCCGGCAGGAAATGGAGAGCGATGATCCGCGCGAACTGGCACACCCATACCTACCGCTGCAAGCATGCCACCGGCGATGTCGAGGACTACTGCCGCGAGGCGGTGTTGCGCGGCCTGGATGTACTCGGCTTCTCCGATCACGCCCCCCTGCCCGACGGACGCTGGAAAAACGTCCGCATGGAGATGACCGATCTGGCGGGGTACTGCGCCGCCGTGGTCGAGGCCCGTGCCTGTTTTCCCGGCCTCGACATCCGCTCCGGGCTGGAGTGCGAGTACGTACCCGAGTTTGCGACCTTTTACCAGGAGGTGTTCCTCGGGGAACAGGGCCTGGAGTACCTCGTTGGCGGGGCCCACTGGTACCCCTTCGAGGGCGGCTGGGCGCCCCTCTACGGGGTGCCCATGGATGGGCCGCGGCTGCGGGCCTACACGGAGTATCTGATCCGGTCCATGACCTGCGGCCTGTTCGCGTTCATCGCTCATCCCGATCTCTTCGGCAATGCCTACCCCGTGTGGGACCACGAGGCGCAGGCCTGCTCCCGGGCCATGCTCTGCGCCGCGGCCGACCTCGGGCTGCCCCTCGAGATCAACGCCTACGGGCTGCGCAAACCGATGCTCGAGACGCCCGACGGCCCCCGGCACCGCTACCCCTGGCTGCCCTTCTGGGAACTGGCCGCCGAATGCGGCGCGAGCGCGATCATCAGCTCCGATGCCCATGAACCCGAAGACGTGACCGCCGACATGGCCGCCGCCGAGGACATCGCCCGACGCTTCGGGCTCACGGTCATCACCGATCCGCTGGCACAACCCGCAAGGACACACTGAGGGTCCCCTATCGGCTTGGAGCGCCCGCGTCCTCGCGGGCATGCCGGTCGCGGGTTGTGGTCTGGAGCGCCCGTGTCCTCGCGGGCATGCCGGTCGCGGGCTGTGGTCTGGAACGCCGCCGGTGCCCCCGGACGGATGCGTCGAGGTCCCCATCGAGGAGGGTCAGCGAACCATGATGCCATCCCTGTGCCCACGCGCCCGGGTCCATCGGCCGGCTCGTCTCCTGACTGCCATCCTGCTCACCGCCGGCGTGTCCCTGCCGGCATTGACCCTCATCGAGGATGGCCGGCCCGGGGCCGTCATCGTGACCGCCGATTCCCCGACCCGCGTGGTGCGCTATGCGGTCGAGGAACTCAACAGGCATCTCGGAGCCATCTCCGGCACCCCCCTGCCGGTGCTGGCCGAAGGCAGCCTCCCCCCGGGAGAGGCGCGGGTGCGCGTGCTGGTGGGAGACACGGCCCAGTCCCGGGCCCTGGGGCTGCGGACCGCCGACCTGGAAGCGGAGTCCACCGTCGTCAAGGCCACGCAGGACACCCTCTTCCTGATCGGCGGCGACCGCGATGACCTGCGCCGGACCCCGCCGTCCGGCGACACCGCCAGCGGCACGCTCTACGCGGTCTACGAGCTGCTCGAAAGGGACCTGGGGGTGCGCTGGCTGTGGCCGGGAGCGAACGGCACCGTCATCCCGTCCCGGGGGACGGTGCGCGTCGCCGTCCTCGAGCGCCGTTTCCAGCCGCCCCTGATTCAGCGCCACATCCGGGCAGGCTGGCGGGACTGGGGCGATGCCGTCGCCCGGCTGGGGATGACGCCGGAGATGAGTGCCGACCTGGCCCGCGAGTACACCGTCTGGACGGCCCGCCGCAGGCTGGGGAGGCGGGCCACCTTCCGCTTCGGCCATGCCTACAACTACTGGCTGCGGGACTACGGCGCGGACCACCCGGACTGGTTCGCCATGATGCCCGACGGCTCCCGCGTCACGCCCGAGCAACCCTACCCGAGCCTCGAACGCGCCAAGCTCTGCGTGACCAACCCGGAACTGCTCGACTTCATCGCCGCGCGGGGGATGGAATTCCTGGAACACAACCCGGAGACGCTCAGCTTCAGCGCCTGCCCCAACGACAGTCGCGGCTACTGCATGTGCCCACGCTGCAAGGCCCTCGATCCACTCGAGGGCCTGCCGACGCAGATGAATTACCCCGGGGAGAACTTCCTCTATCCCTCCCTCAGCGACCGCTATGTCTGGTTCTGGAACCAACTCGCCCAGCGCCTCGGCGACCGCTACCCCGGGCGCTATATCGGGGCCTACGCCTACAGCAACTACAACCACCCTCCCTTGCGGGAGAAACTCTCCCCGCGCGTCATCATCGCCTACGTCGGCTTCAACTACCTCAGCGCCGACTACTGCGAACAGAGCCGCGGGGACTGGGCCGGCTGGGCCGCCACGGGCTGCAAACTCTACCTGCGGCCGAACCTCCTGCTGGTGGGCCATGGGTTCCCCCTCAACTACGCCCGCGAACTCGGCCGCGATCTGCGGCAGTGCTTCCAGACCGGCATGCTGGGCACCGACTTCGACAGCATGACCCACCACTACGCGGCCCAGGCGCCGATCTTCTACGTGCTGACCGGATTGCTGTGGGACCCGCAGCGGGACGTGGAGGACCTCCTCGAGGAATTCCACCGGGCCGCCTACGGACCGGCGGCGGCCCCCATGCGGCGCTACTGGGACCGGGTGGAGGAGATCACCCGCGAGATCGGCCGCCATCGGGACGCCGAGGCCGACCATGACCGGGACCTGATGTTCCACGAGATGACGCACGTCTTCTACAGCCCCGAGCGCATCGCGGAACTGCGGGAGATGCTCCTTTCGGCCAGCGCCGCGGCAGCCGGGGACGCGGCCGTCGTGGCACGCATCGAGGCCTGCGAGACCGCGTTGACCTATGCCGAGATCCAGCGGGACACGCGCCTGGCCGTACAGCGCTACAAGACACGGGGGGACAACCTCGAAGCCGTCACGGCGGCACTGCAGCGCAAACAGGCGTTCCTGCGCCGGCACCTCGGCGACTGGACCGTCGGCCTGCACCATATCTACTGGCGCGAGGAACGCAGCAAGACCCACCAGAGACTGTACGGGGGCGGCCTGGCGGAGTCCCTGACTCACCCGCGCGAACTGGCGCGCCTGATCCACTGGCGTTTCCAGACCGACCCGGAGGCCAAAGGGGAGGCGCTGGGATGGCAACGCCCGGAGTTCGACGACTCGGGTTGGGCCGCCGCCACCAGCCTCACCTTCTGGGAACAGCAGGGCTGGAAGGACTACGACGGCGTGGCCTGGTACCGCTGCCGGCTGCCCGTGGCCCGGGAATGGGCCGCCCGGCGGCGGCTGGTGCTGCACTTCGGCGCCGTCGACGAGTCCTTCCGGCTCTACATCGACGGCAGACTCGTGCACGAATCGCTCTTCGACCCGGCCGCGGACCCCGATCTCTGGAAGAAGCCGCGCACGGTGGACGTCACGGACTTTCTGAAGCCGGGCGCGGCAGCGGTCCTCGCGGTGCGCGTCCACGACAGCGCCGGGGCCGGCGGCCTGTGGAAACCCGCCTTCGTCGCCTACGAGGAGTAGTCCGCCCCGGGCTCGGGCCGGGGCTCGAAACCCCAGTACGGACGGCACAGCAGCAGGTGCCAGAGCCACAGACGGGCATAGACCGCCAGCCGGTCCCGGGAGGCGCCGCGGCCCAGGGTCGCCGCCGTCAGGACAGCGTGCAGCACCAGGTCCAGAGTCAGGCGCAGCCACAACCCCGCATACAGCACGGCGACACCCGCCACCCCCGTGTGCTTGCGGAAATACCGATAGCGTGAGCTGTAGAACTGCACCCGGGCCCGGATCGGCCGGCGGTTCGCCGTTTCCCCCTGCATGTGCATGACCTCCGCCATGGGCACGTACAGCACGCGGCCGCCGGCAGCCCCGATGCGGGTGCACAGGTCCGTCTCCTCCATGAAGAAGAAGAACCGCTCGTCGAAGAACCCGATCGGGGTCAGGCGCTCCATGTGGAAGGCCATGCAGGGGCCCACCACCCCCGGCACGGACTGAACCGTGTCCCGGTCCAGCCGCAGCAGGTGCCGGGGAAGGCTCCGGTTGACCAACTCCCAGAACAACCGCGGCTCGGGCACCGCCGCCGCCTGCGGCGAACCGTCCGGACGCACCAGCCTCGGGCACGCCAGGACCGCCCGGGGATCGGCTTCCAAGGCTTCGGTCAGGATGGTCACCGCGTCGTTGTGGAAGGCGATGTCCGTGTTCAGCACCAAGGCATAGGGCTCGCGCACGCGCCGCAGGCCGGCGTTGGCCGCCTTGGCGAAACCGAGGTTGGCGGGCAGGGCCACGACCTCGGCCTCCGGCAGTTCGCTGGCGAAGACCTCGAGGGAGTCGTCGCCGGAGCCGTTGTCGACGAGGATCACGCGGAGCTGTTCGGGGTCTGC
>JAFGRS010000160.1 GCA_016935045.1 Lentisphaeria bacterium
GCCGCTTGATGGCTGGCGCTGTGCGCCGGACAGCAACGGATGCGTGAGCCGCGAGCCGATGGCCCGGCGCGCAGCGTCCGGGCCATCAAGTGATTGTGTTGAAGAACACTTCCACATACCATTCCGGCGACGGGCGGTCCAAGCTCACGTCGCGCGGCCACCATATGGGAGTGTTGCCCGTCAGGGGGGCGCTTTCAAGCGAGTGCCTCGTCCGCCGCTTGACTGCGTGAGGGGCGCCGGGGATATTTCAACATAGTATGCCGTGAGGCATGCTAACTTCCAGTGGGAGAAGATGTCATGATCAAGGTCCCCTCGGGACTGTGGCGGAGATACGACGCGAGCAATACCAGGCGATGCGCGACCAGATCCAGATGCGCAACTACTCGCCGAAGACACTGAACACGTACACGCACTGGACGCGCCGGTTCCAGTCGTTCACGCGCAGCAAGCCGCCGGAAGTGCTGGATTTGAACCCACGGCAGGGTTGCCCATGCGGCGGTACGCCCAACCGACGCGGGTACGGCGGGGACCCGCCGGCTGCGGATGTATGGGACCGCCGACCTGCTCACGGGACCCGGGCCGCGTCTTCCAGAACGAAGATCCGCGTCTGCTCATCCGCCGGGAACCGCACCTCACGACCCGCAACGCCGGCGAAATCCCGGAGAGATACGGTTCGCGGCGCCCCGCCATGGACTACCCCCGGGTCATAGGTCAGAACCGCGTGCCTGCGGCCAAGAGACACGCGGCGCACAATGGGCAGGCCTTCGGCAAATTGCCGCTGGGCCGGAACGTCGATGTGGACGTCGCCATGGCGGAGCAGCGCCTCGAAGGGCTTGACCAGGGCCAGGCCCTCGACCATGGCCGCCACCGGTTCGGAGGCCGGGCGCAGTAGGGACAGCAGCCTCTCCCGCGGCAGCGAAAGGGAGGGGAACTGCTCATCGTTGCCATGGTTGGCCTGACCGGGACGGATCTTCCGGAAGGTCACGTTGTCCGTCCCTTCGTCCAGGCCCAGGACATGCAGCACGTCGTAGCGGCGGAAGGCCTCCGTCAGGCCATCCGTTCCCTGCGCCTCGAAGGGGCGGGCCACCATCACGTCGTGGTACTCCCACTCCGGAGTCGAGTCAGCATCGGGGGTGTCCGTGGGTGGGCGACGGGGCGCCTTCGAGCGCAGGGACACGGTATGGTGTGAGCCTGTGCCGGACCAATTCCAGTTCACCAGTCCATCCACGCCGGTGAAGAATGCCGCCGCGGTCATGGCCCGCTGTTCCTCGTCGGGCAACGGCTGCCCGCGCCACCAGCGCCAGCCGGCGCCCCCTCCATGCAACAGCGTCCAGTAGTACGGCCGCACCCGCTTGCCCGGATCGGCCGAACGCACCAGGCGCAGGTTGAGGTCGATGTTGGCCAGCGTGTAGGCGACGTTCCTCGGGTCCCAGTAGAAGCAGTACACCGAGTTGTTGACGATGTCGACCTGCTCCAGGATGCGGCGTCCGAAGGCGTTCCAGGCGAAATCCGTGTTCGGGTCGGGATCGGCCGTCTCGATCCCGTACCACCTGCGGCCGCAGGGGGACCAGCCGTAGATGCTGATGGTGTCCCAGCCTGCCTGGCGGGCAGCGGTCACGGACGAAAGATAGGTCTGGGCATACCCGTCGTAGTAGCGCCGCTCGAAGGCGGCGCGTTCGGTTTCGGGTCCGTTGCCGGGATACCACGGTTGCTGCCGCAGGGTCTCGGGAGTCAACAGGGGGTGTTCCTGATCGATCATCAGCAGATCGGCATGTGCCTTGGCCGCGAGGGCATCGCCGCTGCGCCGGAAGGACCCCGCCTCGCCATGCATGCGCACCAGATCGAGGCCGTGCAGAAGGTCGTAGCGTCCCGCGGGAATGCCATGCTCGGGCAGCCACCGCTGCCAGTTCACGAAGCCCCCCCAGTGCAGCACCAGGGTCCCCTCGGGCCAATGCGCCGTTTCCGCACGGCTGCGGGTGTAGGGGAAGAGGACGTTGAACCCGTGCAGGGCGGCGTAGTCCTGCATGTCGAAGTTGTGGTGGCCCCCGTAGCTGAACTCGCAGGTGAAGTGGCGCAGCCGGAAGGGGAGGATATCCCGGGCCACGTAGGGGCGGGCCTCGGGCGGGCAGTCGTCGGCCTGGCGCGGGTCGTAGGTGACCGTGCGCTCGCCCGCGACCGGGGGGCGGGGATCCACCGCCACCCCCCGGAGTTGGTCAATCACGACTCCGTCCCCGGGGGTCAGTTCAAGCCGGCCAGGCCCCGCCGGAAGCGTGACGGCGTGCCATGCGGGTACGAGCCCGGCGAGACGCTCGATGTCTGCGGCGGCCTGACGCTCCACGTCCGCCTCCGGAAATGGCGCGGCGGCGAGACACCCCACCAGAATCGAGAGCATGGGCAGAGACTCCCACGGGATGCGCCGGTGCCGGGCGTGGGCTTTGCCTGCGGCCGGGGGGTGATGTGGCTGCAGCATGGTTCCGGGCCTTTCCGGGAGCATCCTACCCCATCGGGTCGGATGCATCACCATGGCTTGCGCCCGGCCGGAAGTCAACCATGTTCCGGATTGGACGATCCGGCGAACCGATTCCCGCCGCCCCTGTCCCTGCGGCAGAGCAGAGCCGATTCGGGAAAAGGGAAGGCGGCGGCCGCGCTCGCTCCTTTCCCTGCGATCGTCGCTCCACCGGGACAAGCCCGGCGGCGGCGTTGGGATCGTCGCTCCACCGGGGCGAGCCCGGCGGCGGCGTTGGGATCGTGGCTCCACCGGGGCGAGCCCGGCGGCGGCGTTGGGACTGGCGAACAGCCCTGAGCGCAGGGGTGGTGTGTCTTCGGGGCAGAAAGGACGGGATTGGATGTCGGCGCGTCCTTCTTCACACAACCGCGGAGGGCGGGTCCCGGGGCTTCTGGGAACGGTCCTGCTGGCTGCCTGGCTGCCCTGCCGGGGGCGGGCGCAGGCGGAGGGAGTGGACATGCACGGAGCTACGGAGATTCAGCCGCGCCTCATGGGGATGGGTGGGGCGTTCTTCTTCCCGGAGCGGGGGGAGTGGATCGTCGAGGTGCAGCGCTGGAAGCGCCGCCCGGGGGACCGGGACAGCCATCTTCGGGCCGTGCTGTTCGCGCCCGACCGGACCGTGTTGCACGATGTCCTGCTCCCGGGTCCGGGGGAAGGGGCCCCCGCGGAGCAGCGCGTGCGCCTGTCGGCCCGGGTGGAACACCTCGGGGTGTACGGTCTGCTGGTGACCAGCCCCGAGGACCGCTACGGCGACTACACCGTGTGGGGGTTCCGCAGCAACTGCGACAGATACCTCATCGAGACCTCCCGGGGCCATCGCGACCGGCGCCACGAGGAACCCATCGTGCTTGCCGGCCCGGAACGCCCGGGCGAGGTGTGCTTCCTGCCCCGGGCAGGAGAGTTCCGGATCGATCTGCGGAACCTGCCGCCGGCCGACGAACCGATGGCGCTGCTCGATGGGACCGGCACTGCCCTGGCCTCCCTGGTCCGCAACCCGGATGGGACCGCGCACCACCAAGTCCCCGCCGGCGTCCGCGAGCCGTTGCCCTGGCGGCTGCTCCTGCCGCGCGGCCAGGCGGTGGTCGAGATCGACGGCGTCACCCGCTGGGCCGCCGACGACCTCTACCGGGACATGGCGCTGTGGGCGCCGGACCCGGGCGCCATGTTCCCCCTGCCGGAGAACCGTTGGCTTCTGCAGCCGTACCGTCTCCGGGCCTTCGGCCGGCGGGGGTCCGAGGGGAGCGCCGTGTTCACGGTGCACAACAACGCGACCCGGGAGAGGACGGTGGACCTGGCCCTCGAATTCGACGGTGCGGCGTGGGAGGCCGCCCTGTCGGCGCCGTACGTCACGTTGCCGCCCCGGGAAGACGTCGCCGTGACGCTCCGCTACCGGGTCCCCGACGCCGGTACGGCCTGGAACTGCCGCATCCGGGCCACACCCAGGGGTGAGGCCGGGTTCACGACCTACTCGTCCTTTGCCCTCTTCCCGGGAGCCGCACCCGCCGCGGCAACCCTCGAAGTCCCCGTGGTGCTTGCCCCCTACCGACACGAGAACGAGCAGTTCGGCTATCGGCCCACCTATCCCGTCGAACAACAGATGTACTTCGACGGCGCGAACCGGCCCTACGTGGCCGGAGAACGTGCCCTGCGCGTGCGGCGCGAAGGCGTCTGGCATGATCTGCCGTACTCCCGCGTTTCCGGGGCCGCGGCAGGAGCTTCGGTGACTCTGCGCTCGACCAAGGTCGCCTTCGACCGGCGGGACCATGCCTATGTCGTGGTCACGTCCCACGGCGCCCCGGCACTGCTGCGCACCCGGGACGGGGGCCTTACGGCCGACCTCACGCCCATCCCGGGGAACGGCTCCTTCGACATCGAGCAGTTCTCCGGACACAATGTGCCGGAGGGTCCTCCTCCCCTGATCCGGGTCACCCGCACCGCCAAGGACCCCAACCTCATCTGGCGCAGTCTCAACGATCTGGACCTGTTCGTTCCCCGGGAGCGTGCCGACGGCGCCATCGACATGGGCGAGCCCATCCGGCTGTCCCGCCAGTGCATCGGTGTTTCCGGCCACTCGGGGATGCCCTCCTCCATCGTCTCCCGCGGCAACCGGGTCCATGTGGCCTGGGGTGAAGCCACCGAGCCCGGCGCCGATGTCCCCGGGGTGCCGACCTATGTGGCAACCTACGACCGGGAGGAGAGAACCCTCGGCGCACCCGTGCTGATCGGGTACGGCCCTCCCGCCAACGACGTGCACAACTCGCCCTGCATCACCATGGATGGCAAAGGGACCCTCCATGTGCTGGTCGGCACTCACGGACGCACCTTCCGGTACGCGCGCTCCCTGCAGCCCAACGACAGCCGGGGAGGCTGGACCGAGGCGGAAAACGTCGGCCGTGACCTCAGCCAGACCTACGTGGGACTGGTATGCGACCGCAACGATACCCTCCACCTGGTGTTCCGACTCTGGCGCTCCGACCCAACCATCCACCCCTTCGGGAGCTTCGCCACCCTGGCCCACATGAGCAAAGCCCCGGACAGCCCCTGGTCGGAACCCCGCATCCTGGTGACCGCGGCATTCGCAAACTACAGCATCTTCTACCACCGCCTGACCATCGACCACCGCGGCCGCCCATTCCTCTCCTACGACTACTGGTCGACCTACTGGTTCTACCGCAACGACCGGCGCGAGCGACACCGGGCCCTTCTCTGTTCCCCGGACAGCGGCGCAAGCTGGAAGCTGGTGGACGACGAAGACCTGCGCTGATGCCCGCGACTCCCCCCCCGGAAACTCCGCCGGCGCATCAGGGCCCGCCAGGACGTCGCCCGGGGACGAGGAGGATCTCGATCCGGCGGTTGCGGGCACGCCCCTCCTCGCTCTCGTTGTCGGCCACCGGGTGGTACTCCGCGTGGCCTACGGCCTCGATTCTCTCCGGCGCCATGCCGGCCGTGTCAACGAGAAAGTGCACCACGTGGGTCGCCCGGGCGGTTGAGAGTTCCCAGTTGCTGGGGTACTTCTGGCGCAGCGCAGAGGAGATGGGCTTGTTGTCGGTGTGGCCTTCGACGCGGATGTGGACATCCCGGATCCTGGCGATGGCCGTTCCGACACGCTGGAGGACCCCCATGCCCTCGGCGGTGACGTCCGTATCCCCCATGGGGAA
>JAFGRS010000161.1 GCA_016935045.1 Lentisphaeria bacterium
GGAGGTGGTGGGCTCGTACGTGCGCCTGCAGAAGCGCGGGGCGGACTACTGGGCCTGCTGTCCGTTTCACAAGGAGAAGACTCCCAGCTTCAAGGTCAGCAGCAGTCGGCAGAGCTACTACTGCTTCGGCTGTCACAAGAGCGGCAACGTGTTCAGCTTCGTGCAGGAGATCGAGAACATCGATTTCCCGGCCGCGGTGGAACTGCTGGCGCGGCGGGCGGGGGTGATTCTGCCGCAGCCGGAGGCGACCGATCCGGGGGACCGGGAGGCCGCCGCCCAGCGGCGCTCGGAGCGCGAGGCGGCTCTGCAGCTGCTGGAGCAGATGGCACGCTGGTATCAGCATATGCTGGCGGGCCCGGAGGGCAAACCGGCCCGGGACTACATCCAGTCGCGCGGGCTGGATCCCCAGTACGTGTCCCAGTTCCAGCTCGGCTACTCCCCGGAGTCGTGGGACGCGGGGTTGCGTTGGGTCGAGCAGCTTGGGTACAGCCGTGAGCAGGCGGTTCGTGTGGGCCTGGCGGTGGTCAGCGACGAGGCGAACGGGCGCTGTTATGACCGTTTCCGCGGCCGGTTGATGTTCCCGATTCACGATGCCCAGGGCCGGGTCGTGGGGTTCAGCGGGCGCGTCCTGGCCGGGGACGCCAAGACGGCCAAGTACGTCAATACGCCGGAAACCGATTTCTTCCACAAGGGGCGACTGCTCTATGGCTTCCATCTGGCCCGGCCCCATTTCCGCGAACACGGAGGCGCCCTGGTGTGCGAAGGACAGCTGGACGTGATCGCCTGCCATCGCGCCGGGCTCAACCACGCCGTCTCCGCCCAGGGAACCGCCTTCACGGAACATCATGCCCAGTTGTTGCGGCGGCATGCCGACCGCGTGCTCCTCGCCTTCGATGCCGACGCCGCGGGGCGCAAGGCGGCGCTGGGCACCATCCTGCTCGTGCGCCGGGCCGGGATGAACGTCTCCGTGCTGCCTCTGCCCGCGGGAGAAGATCCCGACAGCCTGTATCGCAGCGGGGGTCCGGAGGCCCTGCGGCAGGCGCTGGAGAGTGCCGTGGACGCCATTGCCTTCGCCTTTGAGATGGCCGCCGCGGCACAGGATCGGGGCACGCCTCAGGGGAAGAGCGCCATCGTGGCGGAGGTCCTTCCGGCGGTCACGGCAGGGGAGGACCCCGTGGCCCGGGCGGCATACTGCCGCTGGTTGGCGGAGCAGCTCGAGGTCCCCGAAGCGGCCGTGCAACAGGCCATGGCCGCGCATCTGCGCCGGGAGGGGGCCGGCGGCGCGTTTCGGGACTCATCCCCGCGCGCCGGCAGCGGCGCGCCCCGGGGGCCGGCGGCGACCGTCCTGCCGGCGTTCCGCATGCGGGAGCGGCGCGGTCAGGCGCTGTCCGCCCTGCTGGACCTGGCGCTGCATTTCGAGTCCGTGGCCAGAGAGCTGTGCGACGAACTGCCGCCCGAGTTGGTGCCCGACCTCCCCCTGGGCAGGGCCCTCAACCTGGTACTGGCGGCGACGGCCCAGGGGGAGTGGTCCCACGGCGCCGACAAGATCACGGCCGACCAGGAACTGATCGCCCGGGCCGAGATCGCGCGCGCCCTGATGGAACCCCGCTTCGCCGGACTGGACCCGACCCCCTTCGAGGGCGACAGGCGGATCGAGACGGAGAAGCGACTCCACGAGGCGGCCGCGGATTGCATCGCCGTGCTGCGGCAGGACGACATCGACGGACGCCTCAAGACCTTGCGCCGGGCCATGGCGGAAGCCTCCGGCGAGGAGTCGGACCGGCTCCTGGCCGAATTCCAGGACCTGCAGCGCCGGAAACGGGAACTGGGCCGAAGAAACAGGGGCGCCCTCGAGCCCGATTCCCTGCCGGCGGAAACGTAATGTCTTGGCCTGCAGCTTCCTCCTCCAGGACGGCTGAGCCGGTCCCCCCGCCTGGAGGGCGCAGCCGTTTCGACGCGGGGTGCGCCCACGCACCCCTTGCCGAAGGCCCTGAGCCGGGTCGAAGGGGCTCAAGGCCCTGAGTCGAAGGGCTCCCGCTGAGCCGGTCCCCTTCAGGTGTGGGACTTTCCCTTCACCTGCTCGTAGCACACCGGGCAGATCCCGTGGGAGAAATTTGCCCCCATCTGGCGGTGTATGTAGGCTTCGAGGCGCTCCCACTCCCCCTCGTCGTTGCGGATGCGGCTGCAGTAGCTGCAGATGGGCAGGATGGCCCTGAGATGGTAGAGCTGAACGTGGGTGTTCACGCGCGCCACCAGTTCCTCGGTCTGGAAGGGCTTCGTCACATAGTCCACTCCCCCCACCTGGAAACCCTTCACCACATCCTCGGTCTCGGTCTTGCCCGTCAGGAAGATCACGGGAATGGGGGCGGTCCAGCGGCTTTCCTTCAGACGCGCACAGACATCGAAGCCGCTCAATCCCGGCATGACCACATCCAACAGGATGAGATCGGGCCGGCGGTCCTGGATGCGGGCCAGGGCCTCCGCGCCACTCGAAGCCCCCTCCACCTCGAAACCACAACGCGTGAGGACGCGGCTGATCAGGTGCACGATGGAGGGCGTGTCGTCCACGACCAGGACATACGGTCTGCGATCCCTGGATGGCTGAGACATCGTCCGAGACCCCGCTTCTACCCCCGTGCCAAGCCCGCTGCCCCGAGCTGCAACACGGCTACACACAATCGGGCGCCACCCGACCATGGGTTCGCCCGTCGCCGCCACCGGGCGGCGCCAACGGTTCGTGGATCTGTGTCCCATCGGTGTACCCGGGGTGCCGAGAGTCAGGTCCTGCCGATGGACGGCAACACCCGAGGGCATGCGGCACGGCGAGCCAACCGCGCTACAGTGCCCGGCACGTCGCGGGCAAGTGCACAGGCACTATAGTAGCCCCCGGGCGGCGCTGCCATGTGGACCGCCGCCGTTGCGCCCGGACGGCCTCGCGGCACGTCCCGCATGCGTTTCAGCCGCAGACAGCAGGATCCCGCCCATGGCACGGCAGCAATCGGACGATCCCCCATCCCACTGTGTGCCCGATCTCGACCGCGAGCGGCGCATCGGTTTCCCCGAGGTCATCTACTGCCCCGGGAAGAGCGACGAACAACTCCTGGCCGCCGCCGCGCCCCTCTTCGCCGCCCACCCCAACGTCATCGCGTCACGGGCCGGCCCCGAGCAGGCCGCCGCCCTGCAGCACCTGGATCCCCGGGTGCGGTACAACGCCCTGGGGCGTACGGCGTACCTGCACGAGGACCGGCGCCTCCGCGGCCGCGGCATGGTGGCGGTGGTTTCGGCCGGCACGACGGACATTCCGGTGGCGGAGGAGGCGGCGTGCACGGCGGAGGTGATGGGCAACGAGGTCTTTCGGGTCTTCGACGTGGGTGTGGCCGGGATTCACCGGGTCCTGCGGCGGCGGGAGGACCTCGAGGCGGCCGAGGTGGTGATTGTGTGTGCCGGCATGGAGGGCGCCTTGCCGTCCGTGGTGGGCGGGTTGCTGTCCCGTCCCGTCATCGCGGTGCCGACATCGGTGGGATACGGGGCTTCCTTCGGCGGGGTTGCGGCCCTGCTGGGCATGCTGAACAGCTGTGCGCCGGGGGTCACGGTCGTGAACATCGACAACGGTTTTGGCGCCGCCTATGCGGCCAGCCGCATCAACCGTGTCCGCTGACCGTTCCCCTGCGTGCGGACGACGGCGGCGCGGCCGCGAGGCCCCGGGCTGGCCCCCCGTAGGCCGCACGGTCCCCGGGCGGCATGGCCCCGGCCCCCCGTAGGCCGCACGGTCCCCGGGCGGCATGGCCCCGGCCCCCCGTAGGCCGCACGGTCTCCGGGCGGCATCCCGGCAGACCCTGGCGGTCGGGGACCGCCCGCCGTACCCGTAGGCCGCACGGTCTCCGGGCGGCATGGCCCCGGCCCCCCGTACGCCGCACGGTCTCCGGGCGGCATGGCCTTTTGCTGAAAGGGACAGACGATGGTGGCC
>JAFGRS010000162.1 GCA_016935045.1 Lentisphaeria bacterium
AATCCCGGTACGGGGCGCGGCCCTCCGCGCACCATCCCGGAAGGGGATCGGCCGTCGAGGGCGCCGGCCGGTACGGGGGACCGCCGCCCATGAGAATCGGGCCCTGCCGGGGCTCGTTTTTTCCTGTCCGCCATGGTCGGACGCCGGGCCGCCCGTCGGAGCCTGAAGGCGAGACTGCGAACCTGGGACTGGCGTATGGCACGGCTCCAGAACGCACACTTCAAGGCTGTCTGATGCATCGTTCCGACACCACCCGTGAACGTGCCTCAACTGTGGAGTAGCGGCGCCCATGGAGCGCCTCGTCCTGTCCGGCCCGCGGTCAGGGCTTCCGGCCCCCGCGCCCCGAGGATCCGCTCCGGGTCCCCCGGGACCGGTTCGGTTTTGCGCCGCGCCCATGGCCGGAGGAACGCCCTCGCCCGGGACGCGGTTCCGTATGGCTGCGGTAGCGAGGGTGCGGGGGGGCGGACCCGGCTGCCGGTGGCGGCAGCTCCAGCATCGCGTCTTCGGGGTGTATCACGGGCAGTTCCCGCTCGATGAAGGCCTCGATATCGGGGATGACGAAGGCGCAGTCTTCGCCGGCGAAACTGATGGCGCGTCCCTTGCGGCCGGCGCGCCCCGTCCGGCCGATCCGGTGGACGTAATCCCCGGCCTCGAAGGGGAAATCGTAGTTGATGACGTGACTGATGCCCTCGATGTGAATCCCGCGTCCGGCAACGTCCGTGGCCACCACGACGCGCAGTTCCCCCTTGCGGAAACGCTCGAGGACCTGCATCCGCTTCTTCTGCGGTACATCGCCGCTCAGCATCTCGCAGCGGACCCCGTACCGCTGCAGGGCGCCGTACAGTTCGTCGACGTCCCGGCGGCGGTTGCGGAACACCAGGGCCCGCTTCACCGACTCCCGTTCGAGGATGGACAGCAGCAACGCCAGCTTGTCCTGGCTGGCTACGGCGTAGACCACCTCCTCGATCCCCTCGGCCACGATGTTCTCCGGTTCCACCTCGACGGTCACCGGATCCGGTCGCATCCAGCGTTCCGCCAGGCGCAGGATGTCCTTCGACAGGGTGGCGCTGAACAGCATGGTTTGCCGGCGTGCGGGGGGGGGACACGGGCGACGATCCGTTTCACGTCCGGGATGAACCCCATATCGAGCATGCGGTCGGCCTCGTCGATGACCAGGACGCGGATCCGGGAGAGGTCGATGGTATCCTGGCGCAGGTAGTCGATGAGTCGTCCGGGGGTGGCGGACACGAGGTCGAGGCCGCGGGCGATTCCCTCGCGTTGTCCGTCGTAGGTCACGCCCCCGAAGACGGCCAGGGAGTGGATGCCGCAATAGGCGCCGATGGCGTGGGCATCGCGGTCGATCTGGTCGGCCAGTTCGCGTGTGGGGGCCAGGATCAGGGCGTAGGGCTGATGGGGTTCGCGGGGCGCCGGCGGCTCCGCGAGCATCCTCTGGAAGATGGTGACGAGAAAGGCGGCGGTTTTCCCGGTGCCGGTCTGGGCCTGCCCGGCGAGGTCCGCGTCATCGAGGGTGAAGGGGAGTGCCATGGCCTGGATGGGGGTGCACACCCGGAAGTGGAGGTCATCGAGGAGGGCGCGCAGGATGCGGGGGTGCAGGTCGAGGTCCTGGAAGGAGACTTCCTCGGGGCTCTGGGGCAAGGGGGCGGGAGGAGGGGCCCACCCCGTCATGTCGGGAAGATCCACCACGGCCGCCCGGGTCTTCCCCGGTGACTCGGCCCGCGACTCCGGCGTGTCCGCCCGATCGCGGCCCGGACGGTGGTCCCGCGATCGCGGTTTGCGGGGCCGCCGCGGTTGCTTCCCGCCGTCGTCGTCCCTGTCTGCCGGTCGGGAAGCTCCCGTCGCTGGCTGCCGCGATTCCGGGGCCTCCGCCGGTGGCTGCCGCGGGTCGGAGTCCTGCACCCGGGTGCGGGGCGTCTCCGGGGGCCGGGCGGCCTCGGGAGGGAGTGGCTCCCGGTTGTCCCTGCGGTCTTCCCCGGCTTCCTCCGGCAGCGGAGCATTGCCGACGGTCTCCCCGGGGGGGATCGTTCCCTTCGGCCCGGCCAGGATATCCAGCAGTTTTCTCAGCACTCTGCGTGGCAACGGCAGTACTCCATGCGTGAGCAGTTCCAGCGGACCGCAGGCCGGCGTCCGCGCCCCGGGGTCTCCTGCGGCTCGAGGGTACCGTCAACAATACCCGGCGCGACCGGTCGCCTCGACCGGTTGCCCCGCGCTCGACGCCAACGACACCGCGGCGACGGGACCCGTGGCGTAATGTACCGCCGCGACCCACGATACCCAACCGCGGCCGTCCGGGTGACGCGAGGTCTTTCAAGAAAGCCCACACGGACCGGACTGAGGCATCGGGGTTCCTGATACAGCCCTCTCCGGGTTCCGCCGGCGGGCGGCGCCGTGCGCCCTCCGGGGAGTCGGCTCAGCGGGAGCCCTTCGACTGGGCTTAGGGCCCGCGCGGAAACAACTTCCCATTTTGCTGCAGCCGATCCCGGTTCCTGGCAAGGCGCGAGCGCAGCGGGCATACCCGCGGTGGTACGTCCCGAGCGAGCAACGCCGTCAGGGAGCGGGAGCGGCGCAGCCCTTCGGGGCGAGGCGGCGCACGGCCATCCGCTGCGTACCTCGTCGGTACCATACCTCAGGGTAT
>JAFGRS010000163.1 GCA_016935045.1 Lentisphaeria bacterium
AGTCAAACCCGCGAATGCCCGCGCGGCCGCGAGCGTTCCATCCCCCTGGAGCGCGAGCGTACCGCGAGCATCCCTACGTTGACTGAGACATTGCCCCCGGTCTTCCTGCCGGCTTGACTCTGCCGACCGTTCCATTATCGTCCCATGTGTGTTTTTGTCAACAATATCATAGAGGCGGCGATGCTGTTCCTGAATGCGGAGGAAGTGCGGGAGGTACTGCCGATGGCGAGTGCGGTGGCGGCCATGAAGGACGCTTTCGCACAGCTTGCGGCCGGCCAGGCTCGAATGCCCCCGCGAACGGTTCTTCCCCTGCATCCTGGCCGAGGGGACTTCATGGTCATGGCCGCCGTCATGGAGGGCGGTGCCGCTGTCGGGGCGAAGCTGCTGACGCTGTTGCCCGCGAACCCGGGCGCGGGCCGCCCTCTGATCCACTCTCTGATGGCGCTGTTTGACGGTGAGACCGGTGAGCCGTTGGCCATCCTGGACGGAGGTGCGCTGACGGCCATCCGGACCGGTGCGGTATCGGGCGCCGCCACGGATTTCCTCGCCCGCCCCTGTGCCCGGACGGTGGCCGTTCTGGGGGCCGGTCGGCAAGGCCGGACGCAGCTCGAAGCCGTCTGTTGCGTCCGTGCCGTGGAATCCGTCCTCGTGTTCGACGTTGTACCGGCGGCCGCTGCCTCCTTCGCGTCCGCTATGAGCGCCAGGCTTGCCATCGAGGTCAAAGCGACGGCAACGGCTCACGAGGCCGTACGTGCGGCGGACATCGTCTGCTGTGCCACGACTTCCGGGACGCCGGTGTTTGCCGATGGCGATGTCCGGCCAGGGACACACCTGAACGCCGTTGGCTGCTACCGTCTCGACCGCCACGAGATTCCTCCGGAGACCGTCGCCCGCGCCAGGGTGGTCGTGGACCAGCTCGAGGCCGCCCGCGAGGAGGCGGGTGACATCGCGCTGGCTGTGGCCGCAGGCCTGATGTCCTGGGCGGATGTTTGCGCGGAGTTCGCTGAGATCGTGTCAGGGCGCAAGTCGGGCCGCCGTGATGCCGATGAGATCACGTTGTTCAAGTCCGTTGGTTTGGCGATCCAGGACGTCGCCGCGGCGAGCCGTGCGCTGGCGAACGCCCGGCGACTGGGTCTCGGGAGAACGCTCCCGTAGTGGGCGGGGACGGTTACCGGAACAGGTCGATGGGCCGAGAAGCAGGCTCCACGTCAGGCAATGACCTGCTCGGGGTGCGGTTGGCTGCAGCCACCCGGAAAGCACGGAACGACGCGCCGCGTGGTGCCCGCTCTCGACCGATGCGGAGGACAGAACGCCATGTACCAGACCGATTTCACCCCGGACGAATTCAGGGCTCGCCGCAGCAGGCTCTGCGAGGCAATGGGGGGGAAGGGCATGGCCCTGCTTCAGGGCGCCCCCGGACCCAAGGGAAGCGAGCCCTTCCAGCAGTTCAAGGACTTCTACTACCTGTGCGGCATCGAGGCACCCCGGGCGTACCTGCTGATGGAAGGCCATAGCGGCCGGACAACGGTGTTCCTGCCCCCGGCGTCGCAGGTGGAGCAGCAGTCCGCCAAGCCCGTTGCCTGTGTCGAGACCGCCCGGGTGGTCGGCGAGAAGTCAGGCGTGGACGCCGTCCTGGGCTGGGCCGACCTGGCCCAGCACCTGAGCCGGCCCGCATGGGTCTACATGCCCTTCGAGGACGGTGAGATTGGCGCAGTCAACCGGCACCATGCCGTGTCGTGGGCGGCGAGCCAGGCCGCCGACCCCTGGGACACCCGTCTCACCCGGGCGGCCCAGTGCATCGAGACGGTCCGCCGGCGCTTCCCGCACCTCGAAGTGCGGAACCTGTCGCCCCTGATGGACGAGTTGCGGCTGATCAAGTCCCCGTCGGAGGTTCGGTTGCTGCGCCGGGCCGGGCACTTGACGGCCGTGGCCATGAACGAGGCGATCCGCTCGACCCGTCCCGGGGTCATGGAGTACCAGCTCGACGCGGTGATGCGGTACCACTACCTTGCCGGAGGCGCCAGGGACCGTGCCTACAACGCGATCATTGCGGGCGGCGGGAACTCGTTCTACGGACACTATTCCGAAAATGCCTGCCCCCTGCATGACGGCGACCTGGTGTTGGTCGACTGCGCCCCGGACGTGGGGTACTATGTGAGTGACATCGGCCGGATGTGGCCGGTGAACGGGACGTATTCCCCGGAACAGCGGGCAATCTACGGGTTTGTGGTTGAGTATCACAAGGTGCTGTTGGACCTCATCCGCCCCGGACGGATGGTCGCGGCGATCCATGCGGCGGCAGCGGAGAGGATGCGTGCCGTTCTCGCGGACTGGGAGTTCGGTACCCCGGCCCACCGTGAAGCTGCCCGAGCCATGTTCGACTTCCGGGGACACATCTCGCACTGTGTCGGCCTGACCGTTCACGATGGCGGCCTGCATTACTCGCGTCCGCTCGAACCCGGCATGGTCTTCTCCGTGGATCCCCAATTCCGCCTGCCGGAAGAGAAGCTCTACTATCGCGTCGAGGACACGATCGTTGTCACCGAGGAGGGTCTCGAGAACCTGACCGTCGAAGCCCCCTTGGAACTCGACGACGTGGAGAAGCTGATGCAGGAACCGGGCTTGCTGCAGGCATTCGCCGCGCCGTGAAAGGGACGCCGATGAACCGGGAACTCCTCGAAACCGTCTGCAACACCCCCGGAATTCCCGGGTTTGAAGACCCGATTCAACAGGTGGTCCGCGGGGTGCTCGAGCCGCGGTGTGACGAGATCCGCCGGGACCGTATGGGCAATGTCATCGGGTTGCGTCGGGCCGCCCGGCCGCCCGCGGGTGATCGTCCGCTGCGCGCCGTACTGGCGGCTCACGCCGATGAAATCGGCATGATGGTCAAACACATCGACGCCGAGGGGTTCGTCCGGTTCGAACCCGTCGGAGGTCTGAACGCGCAGGCGATCGTCTCGCAGCAGGTGATCATCCACGGGCGGGAGCCGGTGCGGGGAGTGGTGGTCCCTGGCAGAGGCGACAAGCCCCCGGACATGAAGGACATGCTGATCGATGTCGGCCTGTGCAGCGAGGACGTCTGCAGGCGGATCGGCGTAGGCGATGTCATCACCTTCGCACAAGGGCTGGTGCCACTGAACGAGAAGGTCTTCATGGGCCGCAACTTCGACGACCGGCTCGGTACGTATTGCCTGCTGGAGGCGATGAACCGGCTGGGTGAGACAGCGGTCGACGTCTACGCCGTCAGCACCGTGCAGGAAGAGAAGGGCGTACGGGGCATGCCGGTTGCGGCCTTTGCCATCGAGCCGGATGTGGGACTCGCCATCGACGGCAGCGTCACCTGGGGCGCACACATCCCCAAGCACGAGAACATCTGTGCCATGGGCGGAGGGACGGGGATTTACCTGATGGACGGCCTGACCATCGCCGATCCTCGCCTGACCCGGTTCCTCTTCGACCTGTGCCACAGGCATGACATCCGCTGCCAGCCCAACATCGGGGGTGGAACGGACGCTGCCGCCATCCAGCGAACCGGACGGGGTGCCTTGGCCACCACGATCGGAGCTCCGACCCGCTACATGCACTCCACGGTTCAGCTCGCCCATGCCGACGACATCGAGGCGACGGTTCAACTGCTCGTGGCCTTCCTGGAGCACGCCCACGAACTCGAAGCCATCGCCCGCTGAGAATCGCTGGCGGGAGGGGACGGCGGCGGAGGCCGAAAGCCGTGCGGCGGCGGAGCGGGTCGAGGAAACCATGCCTGTCAGCATCTTCAACGACGTGATCGGGCCGGTCATGCGCGGGCCGTCGAGCTCGCACTGTGCCGCGGCCCTGCGGATCGGGCGCCTGGCGCGTGACCTCATGGACGGAAGAATCTGCCGTGTGCTGGCCAGCTATGACCGCGAGGGCGCCCTGGCAGCGACCCATGGGAGTCAGGGCTCGGACATGGGGTTGTTCGCCGGTCTGCTCGGCTGGGAGGCAACCGACGCCCGTCTCCCCGATTCCCCCCGGGCCATTCGGGAAGCCGGGGTGGAGGTCCGGACCCGGATTGCGGACACGGCAGACGAGCATCCGAACACCTATCGGCTTGCCCTGAGCAATCCGACCGAGCGCCACACCATGGTCGCCCTTTCGACCGGCGGCGGCATGATCGAGATCGTCCGGATCGACGAGGTGCCTCTCTCCGTTGCCGGCGACTACTGGGAGACGCTGGTCTGGCTCGAGGATGCTGCCGGCGTGGATACGGACGCCATTCTGGAGGAGCTGCGGGCGGAGGAGGTCATCCTGCACGTGGCCGCCGGAACGACGCTGCTTCAGGTGAAGGCGCACTGCCCCGTCACGGACGACCGGCTTTCTCAACTGCCCGGCGGGGTCGTCCAGGTGAAGCGCTTGGCGCCTGTGCTCCCGGTCCTGTCGCGGAGGAACCTGAGCGTGCCCTTCGCAACCTGCTCGCAGATGCTGGAGCACGGTGCGGCAGAGGGCGCGCCTCTGTGGAAGCTCGCGGCCGAATACGAGTCGCAGCGCGGTGCGGTCCCGGAACCGGAAGTCCTCCGGATGATGGTCGACATCGTCCGGACCGTGCGCGGCTCGATCGAGGCGGGTCTGGCGGGTACGGAGTACACCGACCGGATCCTCGGCCCCCAGAGCCCGGCGTACCGTCGGGCTCTGCAGGCCGGGCGACTGCTCGATGCCGGGGTGCTCAACCGGATCGTGCTGTACGTAACGGCTCTCATGGAGGTCAAGAGCGCCATGGGCGTCATCGTCGCGGCGCCCACTGCCGGGGCCTGCGCGGCGCTGCCCGGCGCCTGTGTCGCCGTGGCGGAGGCGAGGGGACTCGGTGAGGAGGAGATGGCGAAAGCCATGCTGGCCGGGGGACTGGTGGGCGTTCTCATCGCGACACGGTCTACGTTTGCGGCAGAGGTCTGCGGGTGTCAGGCGGAGTGCGGTGCGGCCTCGGGGATGGCTGCCGCTGCCCTGTGCACCCTCGCGGGCGGGACGGCCTGTCAGAGCGTGGGAGCCGCTTCCATGGCTCTGCAAAGCTCGCTGGGGCTGGTCTGCGATCCCGTCGCGAACCGGGTCGAAGTGCCCTGCCTCGGCAGGAACGTCATGGCGGCGAGCACCGCGCTTTCCTGTGCGAACATGGCTTTGGCCGGGTTCGATGCCGTGATCCCGCTCGACGAAGTCATCGTAACCATGGACCGCGTCGGCCGAAGCCTGCCCCGGGAGCTGCGCTGCACCGCACTCGGCGGGCTGTCGGTCACGCCGACGTCTACATCCCTCCAGCGCCGGCTTGCAGCGCGGCAGGAGGAGGGAGCATGAACACGAGGACATCCTGGTCCCGAAGACGATCAAGGCACTGGAGCCGGCCTGAGACCGTCCATGGCCAACGCCGCGGCTGGCGCGTCGGTCCGAGGTAGTTCTCGAGCCAGCGGGCACGCGTGTCGGTATCCGCTTCCAGGCAGGCATCCGGGTAGCCGCCGCGGAGCCAGTAGGC
>JAFGRS010000903.1 GCA_016935045.1 Lentisphaeria bacterium
GAGCGTGGTAGCGATGCATTCCGACAGGGAATGGTCCGCCGTTCCCGAGCTGGGACGGCAGAGTTCATAGAGAGCCAGAGCGCGGGTCGCGTCCCGTTCGGCCAGCGACAGCTCTCCGAGGTCGCGCCGCGCGCCGCCGCGGTTGGTCAGGATATCGCCTCCCATCGCGGCATCCCGGCGCCTCAAGCCCAAGGGCCAGGCAAGGGCCCGCCATGCCCCGTTAAAATCGTCGACGGCCTGCGCGGGGTTCCCGGATTTTGCGAAGGCATTCCCCCTGTTCATCATCGCGCCGGCCAGGTCCCGACGGTATTTCACCCGTCGCCAGGGGCGCCCCCCGAGCCAGCGAATGGCCTCGCTCAGGTCGTCCCTCGCCTCTACGAGTTTCCCCAGGTCCTGCCACATCGCGCCGCGGCTGATCCGGTGCATGCTTCGCCGCGGCTCGGACGAGATGGCGATCGTCCGGGTGAGCAGATCGATGCCCGTGGTCTGGTGCCCCCACAGGGCCAGCCATTCGGGCAGGGAGGAGCACAGCGCGACCGGCATGAGGATGGCCCTGTCGCAAAGCTCGGCGGCATGGGCCCGAAGGGCGTGCTCCACGGCAAGAGTCCTGGCACGCATGCCGGCCAGCACCTGGACATCCTCCGCGATCGGCCGACCGAGGTACCATTCGGCCAATGCGGCGTGGATCCGCTCGGACCGAGTGCGTGCTTCCCGGAACCGCTCCCGGATCAGGGCATGCAGGTGAAGGCTGTCGTCACGCCGATCCCAGGTGATGAGTGACCAGTCATCCAGGATCGCAAGTCCTTCCCGCAGTGCGTTCCCATCCAGGTGGAGCGTTGGCCGCGTGACCAACTCGGCAGCGTCGGTGGAGAGCACGAGCCAGCGGAGGAAGCCGGCAAAGGAGTCGCAGGAGGGGGTCTCGATGAAGTGCGCCAGCAGTTCCAGCAGATGGGTAGAGTCGTGTCGGTTCGGCAGGGCTTGCTCGATGTCGTCCAGCAGCCCGCGCAGCCTGTCGTCCTGCGAGACTGCTCGGCTCTCACCGAGGAAACGCTCGAGGCTTCCGCCGTACCTCCTCTCGGCCAGCTTTCCCAGTATGGTGAGACTCAGAGGGTGGTTGTCGAAGCGGCGGGCAGCATCGAGGATCTCCTCGTCGGAGGCCCTGACACCCAGTTCCTTCAGGAGCGAGACCGCGGCGGCATCCTCGAGGCCCTGGAGTTTCGCCCGGGCAAGTTCATCCAGGACCGGTATCACGGCGTGCGGCGCGGACTCCAGCGCCGCCGGCAGCACCCGCGAGGTCAGGACTACATGGCTGCCGCCGGACACGGCGTACAACTGACCGAGGAACAGGTCCAGGCCATCGTCCACGCCCCGGCGCCCATCCAGGTCCTCGGCAGGGCCCCGCGCCGCGGCCTCGTGCGACCAGGCCGTGAGCCACTTCTCGAGGCCGTCCAGGACGATCAGGCAGGGGCGGTCCTGGAGGTGCTGGAGCAGCATCTTCACTCGGGTCTGGATGCGGGGGACGCTCCGCTTGTCATACCTGCCCTGCATCAGGTACGCGAGGGCGAGGTCCACGAACATGTCAAAGGGGTATCCGTTCTCTTCGGCGGGGCACCAGAAGGCGCCGGCAAACACATCCGGGCAGTGTCGGGAGTACCACTCCCACGCCAGCGTGGTCTTGCCCTGGCCGGCGACGCCCATCACAACCACAACGCAGGGACCGCCGCCGGTCGCCGCCGCGGTAAGCTGGCGCAGCTCTTCCTCGCGACCCGCGAAGTAGGGGTACGGGGGAGGGCTCTGGACCCAATACTTCGGTTGTCTGGCCCGGGTCAGTTCCGGCAGGAGTCTCAGGATCTCCGTCCGCAGATCCTGCGGTCCGGAGAACACTCTGCAGATGCGTTGGTCCCGACGCTGAACGGCCGCGATGTGTTCCTGCTGCAGGCGCTGCTTTTCCGCGTCTTCCGGGGGGTGCTCATCCAGGACGCAGGTGTCCGAAGGCAGGAACACATAGACATCTTTCCCCTGTTCGCAGGCGGCGTCGTATTCCATCTGGGTGTAGGAGCGCGACCCGTTCGGGCCCGGCTCCGGAGCTTCGCCGAAGCGGGGCCCGATGAGGCAGATCACCGCATCGCACTTCCGGATCGTGTCTCGCAGGAAGTCGGACAGCCGGCGGGGATCCGCGCCGAAGAAATCCTGCACCACGGGGAAACACTCCCCCCGCAGGAGTTCATCGCACACCAGGCGCCGGTAGCTCCCCAGATCTCGGGAGGTCGCACTGACGAACACCCGCGGGGCATAGACGCGGAGAGCCGCCCCCATCGCGGCAGCCGTGTCGCCCTGGTTGTCACCGACGCACGTCATGATCTGCCACCCGAAGCCCTATCCTTGATTGTGCAGGGGAGAACCACGAATCGACACGAATCCACACGAATGAGAAGCAGTTGTGGGGCTTTGGACTGGGGCGCAACGGGGGTTACCCGTCTGCCGCCCCCGGTGCCGCAGTCCGTTGCGCCCATTGGTGTCCATTCGTGCCCATTCGTGGTTCATGAAAAGACCCGGCTATTGACCTCTCGTCACTTCGAGTCCTGCCAGGGCCAGGATTTCGGGGTATTTCCGCACCGCTTCGCGGTCGTACTTCTTCACCCCGTCCGGGCCGTCGGAGAGTTGATCCCAGGGCACCAGGCAGTTGTGGAGTTGCTTTACGTTGTCGCGTACGGGGGCGTAGCGCCAGCCGTTGCGGAGTCGTTCGACATTCCAGCGTCCGTGCTCCATTTGGGCCATGAACTCGACTTCCTCGGTGGTGAAGTCGCCGGCGGGGAAGACAACCGGGTGGTCGCGGTCCGCGGCGGGACGCACGCTGAAGCCGCAGGATTCGAGGACCTGTACGGCGTACTTGGCCTGTTCGAGGTTGGCGATTTTGAACGTCGGCGGCAGTTTCGGCCAGGGCTTCATGTTGTCCGGAAGGCGGTTCGTGCTGTTGCGGACGAATTCCTCGTGGAACGACCGGGCCATCGTTTCGAGGGTGTCGGGCGGGTACTCGGGGGAGGGGACGACGACCAGGGCCCGGACGGTGGGCGGATCGAGCGGGATGGGGAAGAGGGTGGGGGTGCCGGCCCAGAGGGGATCGGCCGCGAGGACGGCCGCGGCATCGCCCTCCCGGGCCGAGCGGGCGGGCGCCACGGCCACCGTCGCGCCCAGGGCGAGGGCCACGCGGTATTCGAGGGCACTGACCGCGCCGCCGCCGAAGCCGAGGCAGAGGACCTCTTCGGGAAGGACCTTGTCATCCAGCAGGTCCCGCCAGCCCGCCAGGACCTGTTCGGCCGTGAAGTACTCCTCGCCACA
>JAFGRS010000904.1 GCA_016935045.1 Lentisphaeria bacterium
CACGGAAGTGGTCGGCGCCGACATCGACCCGTTCGGGCTCATCGCTCCTTCCGGCATCGCCGTTGCCGGCAGCGACGTCGCGATCGCGGACACCGGCAACCACCGCATCGTCATGCTCACGCACTACGGCGAGGGCGTCACCTACTACGGCTGGTTCGGCTTCAACGGCACTTCCGGCGGCTTCTTCCCCTTCTACGTCACCCCCCAACAACCCCTGCCGGGCAGCGGCGACCTCATGTTCGATACCCCCATGGGGCTGGGGGCCCGCTACGATGCCTCGACGGGGCAGGCCTGGCTGGGCATCGCCGACCTGGGCAATGCCAGGGCATACATCCTCTCGATCTTCTCCCAGACCGGCGCCGGCTGGATCGGGGCGGACGACGGCGGCGGCAGGGGCTGGCACAACCTCGGCTCCACCGCCCTCCCGGCGCCGGCCGGCGGCCAGGAGGCCTTCGTCGGTCCCGCGGACGTGGCCATCGGCCCCAGATTCCTGGCCGTGAGCGATGCGACCGAACATGAGATCGAAGTGTACGTCGCCCTCCTGGGCGGCACGTTCCCGACAGCGACGTTCTACGGCACCCTGGGAGGATTCGGGACGGATGTTGGACGCGTACACGCGCCGACGGGGCTCCTCTTCGTTCCGGACGGGGGCCTCTGGGTCTGCGACCGCGGCAACGGACGGCTGCAGAAGTTCGCCCCGCCCCATGGGGACAGCTACTCCGTGGTGCCGCCCGAATACGGCAACGTGATCCTGGGAGGAGACGTGCCCTTCGCTTCCGCGGCCCTGCAGATCGACTCCCCCGACGGCGGGCTCCTCATCCCCCGCATGACCGAGGAGGACCTCCGTGCCATCCCCGCCCCCGTCGAGGGGTTGCTGGTCTATGCCTTCGGGGACATGGGGTACGGCTCCAAGAGCGATCCCTTCCGGCAGGGGTTCTACTTCTGGAACGGCGCGGCCTGGGAGCGCGTCGGGGCACTCTCCTACGGGGAAGTGAGGGCGGAACACATCGACTATGCCGCCGTGCAGTCCTACCACCTCGCGGAAGACGCGGTGCAGAACGTCCACCTTGCCGACAACGCCGTCACGGGCGCGGAAATCCTCGACGCGAGCATCCCCGACAGCAAGCTGCAGACCATCGCCACCCCCAACAAGGTCGATGCCGGCGCCGTCGAACTCAAACCCAAGGGCGGAATTGTCGCCGACGCCGCCGGACTGGCGCTGGATCCGAGCCTGCTGCCGACCGTGTGCCCGCAGATCGTCAACGTCTGCGCTCCCGAGAGCATTCAGGCCGCCATCGATGCCATTCTCGATGCCAGCGCCGCCAGGCCGTACCTCATCCGGGTCAGCCCCGGGGTCTTCGCTGAGAAACTGGTGCTGAAATCCCACGTCGACATCGAAGGGGCCGGCATCGGCAAGACCGTCATCCTGTCCGCTGGCGGGGCCGCCCTGGACAAGGACCCTTCGAGCGCCACGGTCACTGCCGCCGCCATCGCCAACGCCGGATTGCGGCACCTCACCATCGAGGCCCGCCGCAGCGACAACCAGGGCCAGTTGACCGGGCTCTTCTACGGCGGCCTGGCCGGGGGACGCGGGCTGCACCTGCTCCATGTCGAGATCCGCGTCACCACGCTGGGCTACGAACTTATCGGCGGCGCCTGGGGCATCGAGGGCGCCACCAGCGCTGCGAGCGGGCTCATCCTCGAACACGTGCGTATCGCCGTGGACGCGGGACCCGGCGCCGGTGCCGCCGTCTACGGCATCCAGCTCCAGGGCGAACTGGAAATGACGGACTGCACGGTCGCGGCCAACAGCACCGTCAGCGGCCGGCCTGCCTACGGCATCCGGCTCGGACTCCGTGCCGCCCCGGTGCGCTTCCACAACGTCACCGCCAGCATCGACTCGAACAGCACCACCACCCAGCCCGGGGCTGCCCTCGAAGTCCAGGGAACCGGCAGCCTGACACTCACGTCCTGCTGCCTCCGTGCCAAGGGCAGCTACGCCGCCGCCCTGCGCCTCGCGGGCGACCCCCTGGTCGTCCGCGCGCAACAGACCAGCCTCTGGTGCGAGTCCGCAATGACCCCACTCGACCTCACCAAGGCCCGGGTGGAACAGGGCCGCCTCGAACTGCATCACTGCAGCCTGATGGGGCCCGGCAACGCCATCTCCATGGTTGATGCCAACCCCTCGGAGCTGTTCGCCTTCTACTGCCCCATGCAGGGCTATCGCAACGACATCGCGGGTACCGTGGCGCGCTATGTCCGCTGCGTCGAGCTCGACAGCCTAGGCAATCCCTACACGGAAGTGCATTCGACTCTGCCCTGATGCCGGGCGCCGGAGCCGCGGGGAGTTCAGACAATGGCACACAGACAAGGGATTCGGGCGGCGGCAGGGCTCGCCCTGCTCCTTCTCCTGCTCGGTTGGGGAACCGCTCTGCGGGCGCAGTCCCCGGCGGCGGGTGCGATCTTCCGGATCGATTCGGACCCCGTGCCGGCGGGGGCCGGCGCCTCCTCGACGGGGGCCCACGGGCTGCGCAGCCTGGTGGGCCAGCCGGATGCCGTGGGGGATGCCGCCGGACAGGCGCTGAAGATCGCCCACGGCTGGCGTATCCCCGCGGTCGTCGAAATGCTGCGCCGTTACGCCCTCGATGCCGGATGGAACCTGAAGGGGTCCCCGGGCCTGAGCGACCAACCCATCGGGGTCATCTTCACCGGGGCCGGCGGCGCTCCCATCAAGATCGGCAACGTGATGTATCCCACCCCGACCGGGGACTGCGTCGAAGCCGCCGACAGCGACCCGCTGCTCGCCAACCTCGCCTTCTGGACCTTCAGCTACTGGGGCGGAACGGGAAGTCCCTTCGGCACCCCCGATGCGCAACGCCCGGAGGACGGGACGCACTGGCTCGACACGATCGGCCCCGGCTGGACACTCTACTCGCCGCCCTACCACGTCAGCATCCCCCTGGACGGCGACATCCCCGTCGTCTGGCGCTGGGACCCGGCAGCCCGCGCTTACCACCCCCTGCTCCCCGGCGCAATCCTCCTACCCCTTGAAGGATACTGGATCTTCCGCATCCCGTAGGACCCCTAACCTGATGTCTCGAGAATGCTACCTATCTCGTTGCACTGCAAGGACCATGGACAATGGACTTGTTCGGAATGCCGGAACCGTTTGTCCGTGCTTGGTTGGTGGAACGGCTACGGAACCGCCAACGCTGCCATGGAATCGACAGAACCAG
>JAFGRS010000905.1 GCA_016935045.1 Lentisphaeria bacterium
CCGCGGAGGTGTGGGCGAAGCTGGTGAGCGCGGGGCCCGGGTGTCCGCTGCGATTCTCGGTGACCGAGTTCCGTTCGTCGTCGCCGCGCCGGCCGGTTGCTCGTGCTGCCGTCGAGGTCCGGATCGCGGAGCACGAAGTCGGCGCCCCCATCTTCTATCGCGAGGTGAACCTCCCCTTTGCCGAGGCCGTGAAAGACCCCTCCCGGATCCGCTGGCGCCTGGGGTCCGTCGCCGCCAGGCAGACTCCCCCCGTGGTGCTCGAAAACCTGCCCGTCTGCGGCAACTGCCACTCGTTCTCGGCCGACGGCGCGGTGCTCGGCATGGATGTGGACTACGCGAACGACAAGGGTTCCTACGCAATTGTCACGGTGCAGCCGGAAGTCGATCTCCATCCCGGCACGATCATCAGTTGGAGTCGGTTCCGCCAGGAGGACGGCATCCCGACCTACGGGCTCCTGTCCCGGGTTTCGCCCTGCGGCAGGTACGTCGTGAGCACGGTCAAGGACCGTTCGGTGTTTGTGCCGCGGCCGGATCTGACCTATTCCCAGCTCTTTTTTCCGATCCGGGGCATTCTGGCGGTTTACGATCGGGAGACGGAGGAAATGCGGGCCCTTCCCGGTGCTTCGGACCCGGCCTTTGTGCAGAGCGATCCCTCCTGGAGTCCGGACGGCCGCGAGATCCTGTTTTCCCGGGCCCCGGCCTACCGCTTGCGCAGGGACGACCGGGAGGGCGCCGTGCTGTTGACGCGGGAGGAGTGCGAGGAGTTCCTCGTGGACCGGAAGGCGTTTCGGTTCGAGCTCTGCAGGGTGCCTTTCCACGGGGGCCGCGGGGGCGAGCCCGCGTTGGTCGAGGGCGCCTCCGGCAACGGTCAGAGCAACTACTTCGGGCGCTACTCCCCGGACGGCAACTGGATCGTGTTCTGCAAGTCCGCGAATTACATGCTGTTGCAGCCGGACAGCGAGCTGTGGATCGTTCCCGCCGCCGGCGGCGCGGCTCGGCGGTTGGAGTGCAACACCCCGCGGATGAACTCATGGCATAGCTGGTCGCCCAACGGGCGCTGGCTGGTGTTCTCCTCGAAGGTGCGGGGGCCGTACACGCAACTGTGTCTGACCTGCATCGACGCGGAGGGTCACGCCTCGCCGGCGGTGGTTCTCGACGGTTTCACCGCGGCGGACGGCGCCGCCAACATCCCGGAATTCGTCAACGCTTCGCCCGATCTCCGCTTCCGGATTCGGGAACGGTTCCTCGACGACACCTCCTTCGCCCGGGCGGGCGCCGAGTTCTTCAAGGCAGGAGACTTCGTGGGGGCGAGGGCGAAGTACCAGCAGGCCCTGGCGCTGAACCCCGCCAACACCGAGGCCCTCTTCCGACTGGGGATCATCACCCAGCGGGAAGGGCACGCGGACCAGGCGGAGAAGCTGTACCGGGAGCTGCTCAGGCACGAGCCGGATCACCCCCAGGGCGCCTACAACCTGGCAACCGTCCTCGATGCACAGGACCGGCCGGCGGAGGCCCGGGCCTGGTTCGAGCGGGCGGTCCGACTGGACCCGCGGGACCCCGCCCCGTACACCAACCTCGGCACCATGGCGCTGCGCGAGGGGGACCTGCGGGCAGCGGAGGATTGGTATCGCCGCGCGCTCGAGGCCGATGCGGGGTTCCCGCCGGCCTGCTACAACCTGGCCAACCTGCTCCGTCGCAGCGGCCGTGCCGCGGAGTCCTTGGGGCACTACCGCAAGGCGCTCGAACGCGCCCCCGAGCACACCGCCTGTCTCGTGGACCTGGCTCGCCTCTATGCCGGCATCGACGGGGAGAACCTGCGGGACCTGGACAACGCCGTTGTCTGTATGGAGAAGGCGTGCCGGTCCACCGGGAACCGCGATCCGGTGCTGCTGCGGCGCCTGGCATCCCTGTACGCCGAAGCGGGCCGGATCGAGGCGGCGCGCGCCACACTCACGGCAGCCCGGGAGATCGCCCGGACCGCGAGCGACGCGGCCCTCGTCCATGCCCTGGACGAAGACGTGGCCCGTCTGCCGGCAGCGCCACGGCCCTGACCCGCGATTGGCCGAGGTCGCGCAGGCAGGGAAGGGATCCGGTGCAGAGACGCCCAGGTGAGGAGGAGAACCCATGACGTCCCGGGAACGCCTGTTGACGGCCGCGTCGTTCCGCGAGCCGGATCGCGTCCCCATCGAGCTGAACATCGGCCCCAAGGCACGACTCCTTCCGGAGGCGGAGAGGATTGCCGAGTTCATCGACCACACGGCAGACAACTTCCAGGGGGTCGCCGCGGTCGACTGGGGGTTCTTCGGCCTGGATTCGCGCCCCAGCGAAGAGGTCATCGAAGACCGTCCCGGGGAATACCGCAGAGTGCGCCGCACGCAACGGACCGCGGCCGGGGACTTCGTCGCCGTCACCAGGCACTTCTACCCGCACATCGACTCCAGCGACTACCAGTGGGAACGGCGCTACGTGGACACCCTGGACGAGATGGCCCGGCTCGCCGACGCCCGCCGCCACGTCCGGCCGTTGCTGCTCGACAGGCACCGGCAGCAGGTGGCGGCCGTGGGAGACCGGGGGGTTCCCATCATGGGCCTGGCCCATCCGCTGGGCACGCTCGTGCGACTCGCGAACATGGAAGAGGCGTACGGCTGGCTGCTCGGGGAGCCGGGTCTCATGCACCGTTTCCTGGCGAGCAGCAACGAGCAGGTGCGGCAGACCGTCCTGGCCCTGGGAGCGGCCGGCATCAGCGGCTGGTTCGTGACCTATGCCCACGAGATGCTCATTCCGCCGTGGCTCGGCCGCCGCCATTTCGACGAATTCGTCTTCCCCTACGACAAGGCAGTCAACGATGCCGTCCACGCCATCGGCGGCAGGCACCGCAGCCATTGCCACGGCACCTGCATGCAGTTCCTCGAACGCATGGCCGA
>JAFGRS010000164.1 GCA_016935045.1 Lentisphaeria bacterium
AGCCGCCCTTCGAGTCCCGGCGGGTCCGCACCCAGCCGCAGACCGTCACTTCCTGCCCCAGGGGAGGATCCGTCAACAGAACACGGATCAGACAACGCTTCATGATGCCTCCTCTGCACCCTCTGCTCACAGCAGCACGACACCGGCCTCACGGCAGGCCGCAACCATCTCCCCGGGCCAGATCCCGGCCTGGATCTCCCCGATGTGAGCCTTCTGCAGGTACAGCATGCAGAGCCGCGACTGGCCGATCCCGCCACCGATGGACAACGGCAGCTCCCCCGCCAGAAGCCGCCGATGCCAATACAGCGACCGCCGACTCTCGAGCCCGCGGATCGCGAGCTGGCGCACCATCGCCTCATGGTCCACCCGGATGCCCATGGACGAAAGCTCGAAGGCCAGCCCCAGGACAGGATTGAACACCACAATGTCGCCGTTCAATCCCCTGCAGCCCCCGGCTGTCGGCGTCGTCCAGTCGTCGTAGTCCGGGGCGCGCCCGTCGTGCACGCTGCCGTCCGCAAGCTCCCCGCCGATCCCGATCACGAACACCGCACCATGGTGCCGGCACGCCTCCCTCTCCCGCTCCCGGGGCGTCAGGTCCGGGTACCGGGCCAGCAACTCCTCGCTGTGCACGAAGGTGATCTCGTCCGGCAGAAACGGAGTCAGGCAGGGGAACTCGTGGCAGATGTACTTCTGGGTCCGCCGGATGACGTCGTAGATGCGCCGCACGGTCCGCTTCAGCATCTCGAGGTTGCGCTCGTCCGGCGTGATGACCTTCTCCCAGTCCCACTGGTCCACGTATACCGAATGCAGATTGTCCAGATCCTCG
Source organism: Lentisphaeria bacterium (assembly GCA_016935045.1). Taxonomy (GTDB): domain Bacteria; phylum Verrucomicrobiota; class Lentisphaeria; order Oligosphaerales; family JAFGRS01; genus JAFGRS01. The sequence continues at coordinate 827 of JAFGRS010000164.1, forward strand.
TCGGGACGCAGCGCGTTCATGTCCGTGTACAGACCCGTGCCGGGCTCGAACCCGAGGTCCGCAAGGGCCATGCGCTTCCACTTGGCCAGGGACTGGACGATCTCGGCGCGCACGCCGGGGACGCCCTTCAGCGCGAAGGAGACGGGGCGTTCCACACCGTTGAGGTCGTCGTTCACCCCCGTCCCCGCCGGCACCATCAGCGGCGCCGTGACCCGCACCAGGTCCAGCTCGTAGGCAAGATTGAGCTGGAAGAAGTCCTTGACCCGCAGGATCGCCTTCTCCGTCTCGATCGCGTTGAGCAACGGTTCGTAACCCTCGGGCAGCATGACTGTTCCCTGCATCGCTCTGCCTTTCGTCTCGCCGGAATCCCCGCTCCCGGCAGGGGGGGGGATTCACCGGGCGGGGCCGCGCCGCCCTCCAAAACTCGCCGTCGCGCGCCAAAGGAAACGCCCATTTCTGCAGCGTTCCATCTGGGGCCGGCGGTCCTCCGCCGTACCTGCCTTGGTTCGGCATACCGCCGAGGACCTGTCTGCGTGCGACGCACAGGCAGGCGGCGGGCTCCAACGCCTCTTCTCCGGGCGTTCTGCTTGCCCGGGCCCCACGATCAACATGGTGAAGTCTGGCCCTCCCGGGAAACCGTCCCATCCCTACGGGACGGGTAGTATATCACGCGCCGGAGCCCGCGAAAGCCGACATCCTGGACCCGTGTGACCCTTCCGTCAGCCCGCGCAGGCACACCGTGCTGGAGGGCGAAGCTCCGGCTGAGCCGGTTTCCGGGTCCCTGCGGTGTTCACTGAGGCATCCCGGCCCAGTACCTCTGGCCCCAGGGGCTGGCGGCGTCGTCCCAGCGCTCCCGCCACGCCAGCAGCTCCTGCCGCAGCCCGGCCAGCCGCGAACGCTGTTCCGGCAGGGCGGACAGGTCCCGCGTCTCCCAGGGGTCCTCCTGCAGGTCGAATAACTGGGTGGCCGTGTGGCGGCCCCCAACAACGTACTCGATCAGCTTGTAGCGACGGTCCTTGACGGCACGCTGCAGGTCCGTATAGGCGAAGTACAGCGTCTCGCGTCCACACGCTTCCCCGCCGGTCAGGGCCGGAGCGAAACTCGCACCCTCGACGCTGGACGGGATAGCGATCCCGGCCACCTCACAGAGGGTCGGGAAAAGGTCCAGCAGGTACACGTACGCGTCGCAGCGCACACCGGGCGTCACTCCCGCCCCCGAGATCACCAGGGGGACCCGAACGCTGTGGTCGTAGCAGTTCTGCTTGCCCATCAGCCCGTGCTGCCCGACCGCCAGTCCGTTGTCCCCGGCCAGGACGAAGAGCGTGTCCCCGGTCAACCCGAGGGCATCGAACCGCGCCAGGACCCGCCCGATCTGCGCGTCCAGGTGCGTGATCATGGCGTAGTACTCGGCCATGTGCCGCCGAATCTCCGCCGGGGTCCGCGGAAACCCGGCCAGCTTCTCGTCCCGAATCTGCAGAGCACCCGTGTCAAAGGCGTGACCGGCCGCGAAGTTCGGCGGCAGGACGATGGCCGCCGGGTCGTAGCGATCGAGATACTCCCGGGGCATGCTGCGCGGATCGTGGGGAGCCAGGAAGGAGAGATACAGGAGGAAGGGGTCCCGGTCCCCTGCCTGACGGGAATCCAGGAACCGCAGAGCGGCCTCGGCAATCAGTTCGCTGGAGTGTTTCCCGGCATGCACATGGTCGCAGCGCCGCTGCTTGACCGTGTTGTCCGTCTGCCAGTTCTCGATCCAGGGGCAGGTCCGGTCATAGCGGCCGCTGGGATCGTAGTGGTACGCGGGAACGTTCCAGTGGTCCGCCATGCCGCCGAAAAAAATCTCGTCGCCGGCGCCGAAACTGCGCTGGTAGGCAGCCGGACCGTTGTGCCACTTCCCCGTCCCAAAGGTGCAATAGCCCGATGCCCGGAACGCTTCCCCCAGCGTGGTGTGCTCCGGCGGAATCCCCTCCCCCGCACCCTGCAGATGAAACAGCGTCCTGCCGCTGTGCAGCATCGCCCGACTCGGCATGCACACCGCCCCGCTCGTGCCGCAGGGAATGTGGGCCTGCGTAAAGGCAACACCCTCCCGGACCAGACGGTCCATGTTCGGCGTCGCCACCACCCGGTTGCCCAACGCGGAAAGGGTGTCGAAGCGTTGATCATCAGTGAAAAAAAAGCATATATTGGGACGCTTCGATGCCATGGGTGCAGACCCCTTTGCTGATTGCCGCCAGACGCAAACGAGGAGAACGGCGCCCCGGCAACACGGACGCCCTGTCCCCGGGAACCCCGGCAGACCGGGGCCAACGGCTTCGACCGACCCTCACTCCCGCCAGGCGCGGAACACCAGCACGCCGTTGTGGCCGCCGAAACCGAGGGAGTTGGACATGACGCCGCGCACCCGCGCGGGGCGCCCGACGTTGGGCACGTAGTCCAGGTCGCAGGCGGGATCCGGTTCCTCCAGGTTGATGGTGGCCGGGACGAACTGATCGCGGATCGCCAGCAGCGAGGCGACGGCCTCCAGCCCCCCCGCGGCCCCGATGCAGTGCCCCGTCATGCCCTTCGTCGAGGATACCGCCAGCCGCCAGGCATGCTCGCCGAAGGCCCTGTGGATCGCCTTGGTCTCGATCGGGTCGTTGACCGCGGTCGAGGTGCCGTGGGCATTGACGTAGTCGATGTCCTCCGGGGACATGCCCGCATCCCGCAGGGCCTCCGTCATCGCCCGGGCCGCACCCGTCCCCTCCGGGTCCGGCGCCGTCAGATGGTAGGCGTCCGACGTCGCACCGTACCCCGCCAGCTCGGCATGGATCCGGGCACCGCGCCGCAGGGCGTGCTCCGCCGACTCCAGGATCAGGATCCCGGCGCCCTCCCCGATGACAAAACCGTCCCGACGCGCGTCAAACGGACGACTGGCCCGCTGGGGCGTGTCGTTGTAGCTCGTGCTCAACGCCTTGAGGGCACAGAACGCGCCCACCGCATATTCCGTGACCGTCGCTTCCGTGCCCCCCGTGATGGCCACATCGCAGCGTCCGAGACGGATCAGGTCCAGGGCCGTACCGATCGCGTCCGTCCC
>JAFGRS010000906.1 GCA_016935045.1 Lentisphaeria bacterium
ACCGGGAGGCAACCGTTTTCCGGACACCCGGCGGCAGGAAATGGCCGGAAAACAGACCCGACGGCACCCCACGCATCGGACCGTTTTCCGGACACCCGGCGGCACGGCATGGGACCGGCAGGCAACCGTTTTCCGGACATCCGCAGGCACGCCATGGCCGGAAAACAGACCCGACGGCAGGCCATGGGACCGGGAGGCAACCGTTTTCCGGACACCCAGCGGCAGGAAATGGCCGGAAAACAGACCCGACGGCACCCCACGCATCGGACCATTCTCCGGACACCCGCAGGCAGGGGATGTCCGGAAAACGGTCCGGGGCGGGTGCTCTACGGCTGCGTCGGGAGGTTTGCCGTGCCGCGGGGGGCGTTGTGTTACCGCGCTGCGCTTTGTCTCCGGGGGAGGTGTTTCTTTTTCGGATGTCCCGGGCGACCTCGGGTAGGTGCCGTTGGGAACGCAGGCTCAGAACCCCTTACTCGGCGGAAGGCAAGGTGAACCCATCGGACGACGCGAAGGTGGTCCCGCGAGCCGAGCGGGACGTGGCGCCGCTCGGCCCTGCCTGCCGGCAGGCAGGTCGTGGCGCCCACCTGGTATCACCCTCATCCTGCGGCCGCGCCGATGTCCCGAGCAGACGTGTACGGACGTCTGAGGCTTCGGCAGCACCTACGACGCGGGTCCGCTGAGCTTCTCTATTCACGAACCGCGAAACACGCGAAGGAACACGAAGGGAACCATCTGGCGACAAGCGGGTTGCACGGGTCACTCCCACCGGCGCCCGGAAGCGCCCGACACACGGGTGCAGCGCCGGGATTTGTGCTGGAATCGTCTCGGAACGAACCTGTTCGTGTACTTCGCGTGGTTCGCGGTGAATTATCCAGGCTGAGGCCTCCGACGGGCGCGAAGACGTCTCTGGCCGGAAACGCAATGCTCGCGAACCGGTCGCTGAGCGTCCGGGGCTTCACTTTCCTGTCCCTGCTGCGCGTCCACGGGGCAGGACGAGGCCCAGGACCGCGTTGGGCGGCAGGGGGATGGTCTCGTCGGGGCTGTACTCGAAGGAGAACGCGATCTCCCGCACCAGCTCGTGGTCATTCTCGTTGCCCAGGAACGGATGGGCCGCGGTGACCAGGAGGCACTCTCCCGGGCCGGGGGTCGCACCGGGGATGTCGAAGTGAATGCTCTGCCACGTCTCGGCCTCGCGGCTGATCAGCACGACACCGTAGGAATCGGGGCGGCGGAAGACGACGGCCCTGGCCCCGTCGACGGAGGCATGGTCGACCGGCAGGCTGGCCGGTCCACGGCAACGCGCGTAGATCTCGTGGAGGACGTGTTCCGGCCGGTTGTAGTAGGGCGCGTCGGGCCGTTCCGAGGTGGGTCCCTGGATCTGTGAGAACCAGTAGCCCGTGTACAGGCACCACTTGTTGGCGCCGGTGATCAGGGGTGACTCGATGAGGGCGCGCCACATGTCCGCCACCAGCACGGCCGATGTCACCGAGGTCATGAACTCGCGGTTCTTGGCGTTCCCCATGCCGAACTCGGTGACGAACACGGGCATGGTTCGCCCGAGGTGCCGACGCATCTGTTCATCGAGGCGCGCCAGGATCCCCGGAGTGCCGTTGGCCAGGCGCATCCCGGCCGTGACATGCTTGGGACGCCCTTCCAGAATTCCGTAGTCGCCGATTCGGGGAGTCAGGTAGATGTGGATCTGGTAGGCATCCGCGTGTTTTCCCGCCAGCCGCAGGACGGTGTCGTTCCATTCCGGCGTCGGGCCGCCGTTCATCACGATGGCGATGCCCGGGTCCCGGGCTTTCATGGCCGCGACGTAGGCGGGGAACGCCCGGGCATACTCCTCGGGGCTGCAGGATCCCACCGGATCCGGACCATAGGATTCGTTCCCGATCTCCCAGTATTTCACCCGGTAGGGTTCGGGGTGGCCATGGCGGGCGCGGAGCCGTCCCATCGGGGAATCGGCCGGGCCGTTGCAGTACTCGACCCAGTCGGCCGCCAGCTGCACCCGGTCGGGGGCGGACTTCATGTAGTCGACCACGAAGGGATGGCGGATGCCCTTGGGGTGTTCCGTGGGGTCCACCTTGGCGGGGTGGTCCTTGCAGAAGGCGGTGGTGAGGATCGGCGTCATGCCCTCCTCCTGGCAGAAGCGGAGGTACTCATCGACCCCGAAGCGCGGCGTTCCCCGGCTGCTGCCGTCGTGGTAGTTGATCAGGTCGCGCCGCTGCGCCACCGGTCCGACGGTGTCCTGCCAGTCGAACACATCGGCGTTGCAGCCGCCCGGGTAGCGCAGGAAGGTGATCCGCAGCGGGCGAACCCGGGCCAGGAACTCGTCCTGGAACCGGCCCCGTTCCGAATCGTAGGGCGCGGACAGGTTCTGGGCGTTGATGTTGTTGCCGAACAGGAGCGGAGGGACAGGCTTCTCGGGGGCCCCGGACGCGCGCAGCCGGACGTCCTGTCCCAGGGGGGCAGCACCACCCAACTGCCGCACGCGGTGTCGCAGGCCGACGACCTCGCAGGCCCTGTCGTTCGCCGCGGCGCCGGAAAGACCCGCAAGCCCCGAGGTCAGTTCGGCGGCGCGGACGCGGAATGCCTCTGCCAGGCTGCCGCGGAGACCCTTCCCCGCCGCCGTTGCCGGGGCCTGCGGGGGGACCGCCGCAAGCACCGCCTCCCGGATGCCGTCGGTCCAGTAGGCCCGGGGCACATGCAGCCTGCCGGAGAACACGAGTCTGTCCCCGTCTTCCGGGCCGCGGAGTTCCAGCGTGGCCGGATCGATGTCGGCGTAGGCCTGCCGCGCCTCGTCGGCCAGGAAGCGTTCGAGGGCGGCCTGCGTCGGGAAGCGGGAATCGACGCAGACATTGAGGTCCGCCCAACTGGCCTTTCCGGTGCAGGCCTGCAGGCCGATGGTGACGGAGGCCCATTCGAGATCCGGGGGCATCTCGACCACGTAGCGGTGACGTTCCCAGTCGAAGGTCCCGGAGAAATCGCTGTACAGGGTGGTCGAGTACTGCGGCTTGGCTGCCGACCGGGCTTTCCACGAGAGCATCGCCTTGGCGTTGAGGTAGTGCTGCTCCCCGGTGCGCAGGTCGTCCGCCTTGCGCCACACATCCAGCATCACCCCCCGGCCGGCCAGCTTCTCCGCCGGCAGGGAGGCGGAGACGGTTCCCGTGCCCGGCGCGGCGGCCTCGAAGAAGATCGCCGGTCCGCCATCAGGGCCTGTCGTCGGGGAGATCTTCACGGACAACTCCGCCGGCCGCCGCCAGGCAGGCAACGCCGGGTCCCGGAAGTCCTCCCGGAAAACGACTTCCGCGGGACCTTCCCCGGCCAGCACCGCGGCGCCGGCCCCCATCATCGCCAGCCAGATCCATCGCATCGTCGCGTCTCCTCCGGGCAGCGTCTGCAGGGGGACTGGCCCGGCGGGTGTCCCGGTGCCAGGTCCCCACGTTTCGGTCGGCACGCCGGCAGCAGGACGGCGTAGGGGCCTCGAGCCTTGCCGACAACCGACCGCATTGTACCATAGCACGCCATTGCGGCATTCCGGCGGCCGGCTTGCAGCGGGCCATGGCACAGGGAGATTCCTGCCTAAGGGTCCGCACGGGAATAACTTCACATTTTGGCGAGGCGCCGCATGGTCATCCGCAAGGCACGAGGAGGGCGCATACCCTAAG